>CAZPYF010000016.1:0-19073 GCA_964590015.1 uncultured Burkholderiaceae bacterium | reverse complement strand
GTGATGTACGACGAACGTCTCGGCAAGTGGCACTTCTGGTCGAGCATGATCTCGTTCAACATCACGTTCTTCCCCATGCACTTCCTGGGTCTGGCCGGAATGCCACGCCGCTACGCCGATTACGCCGCGCAGTTCACTGACTTCAACATGGTCGCCACCATCGGTGCGTTCTGGTTTGGGCTCTCGCAGCTGATCTTCCTGTGGCTGGTCATCAAGGCTTCGCGCAAGATCGGCGAGCCCGCCGCGGCGCAATCCTGGGAAGGCGCACAGGGCCTGGAATGGTCGGTACCGTCGCCGGCGCCCTTCCATACCTTTGTCGACCCCCCAGTCGTTAAATGAGCCATGACACCTGAACAACGACGCAAAAACCGCAACACCGCTCTGGCATTGGTCATATTTGTAATTGCTGTCATAGCATGGACCATCTATAGCATTGCGTCTGCGAGCTGATGAATGACCCAACGCAACGAGCATGATGAACCCCGCCGCTATGGCTTCTTCCAAACGATACGCACAGTGGCGTGGGGCATGTTGGGAATACGTAAAGGTGGCGGGCACAAGGAAGACTTTAGTCGCCTTAACCCCGTACACCTCATTGTGGCGGGTCTGCTCGCCACAGCTTTGTTCGTATTCCTTTTAATCGTTGCGGCCCAGTGGTTCATTGGCTACTTCACCTGACACCCGAATAAAAGAACACTTGTAGGAGACCCACCATGAGCGCAACACACGCGGATACCGGCGGCAAAGCGCCCTACTATTACGTTCCGTCGAATTCGCCCCACCCCATAAGAACCAGCATTTCACTGTTGTTGATGTTCATGGGCGCGGCGCTCTGGATCAACAGCATGTTCCCCGGCCGATGGATGTTCATCATTGGGGTCGTCTGTTTGTTCGTTTCGCTGTACCTGTGGTTCTCAGAAGCCATCCGTGAATCGGAAGACGGGCTGAACAGCCGGCGTGTCGACCATGCCTATCGCTGGAGCATGGCCTGGTTCATTTTCTCGGAAGTGATGTTCTTCGGCGCGTTTTTCGGGGCGCTTTGGTATGCCCGCGAAATCACCACGCCCATGCTGTCCAACCTCGACCACCAGAGCATTTTGTGGCCGGGGTTCTCATCGCACTGGCCGAACTTGGGGCCGGGCGGCATCGTGGAACAGTTCAAGACCGTAGGCCCCTTCTGGCTGCCCACGATCAACACCGCGTTGCTGCTTACGTCGGGCCTCACGCTCACCATTTCGCACCACGCACTGCGCGCCAACAACCGTGGCAAGTCGATCTTCTGGCTGGCCGCCACCGTGATTCTGGGCTTTACCTTCGTGTGGTGCCAGGGTTATGAGTACTGGCACGCCTATGTCGACCTGAATCTGCGCTTCGATTCAGGCATCTACGGTTCGCTGTTCTATATCCTCACAGGCTTCCACGGCTTCCACGTGATTATTGGGGCGTCGATCCTCACCGTGATCCTGTTCCGTATGATCCGAGGCCACTTCACCGCCGATCAGCACTTCGGCTTCGAAGGTGCCGCGTGGTACTGGCACTTCGTCGACGTGGTGTGGCTCGGCCTGTACATCTATGTGTATTGGACCTGACCCAAGCTTAAAGAATGGGAATGCCGGTCGCCTGTATCCATCCCAGGCGCCCGGCCAGCAACACAAACAGGAACAGCACGATCGACAAGCCGATGCGAACGGTAAGGGCGTAAACCATACGGTTCGTCTGGCCCCGGTCTTTCATCAAATAAACGCCTGCGGATACGAGGCTTGCCACGATCCCGAGAAATGCAAGCAGTACCAAAATGCCCATGCTGGTCTCCAGTGGAGCAGGAAAATTCCTGCCGCGCTTGATTATCCCCCGGCCGCTTCTTCTTTCCAACCGCCAAGCTCACGGCAAGCCACATATGAAACACGCTGAGCCGGCCACCAAGGCCCCGGTACAGCGTGCCAGCCGACTCCGTAACGCCGTGGCGCTGGTGCTGCTTTCGGCCGTGGCGGGAGGTTGTTTTTCGCTAGGGTTGTGGCAGCTGGGCCGAGCGGCCGAGCGCGACGCCCTGCACGATGCCATCGAACGCGGGCGGCAGCAAGCCCCTCTGGCGCTGTCGGCGGCCACCCCCGCAACCGAACTCACGCCCTGGCGGGCGGCTGCGGCACAGGGCAAATGGTTAGCGTCGCATACCGTGCTGCTCGAGAACCGCAACCTCGGCGGGCGGCCGGGCTACTGGGTGGCCACCCCGCTACTGCTCACAACGCCGCCCATACCCGCCAACCGCAACGACGCCATATCGGCGGGGTCAGCAGAAATCGGCAACATGGTCGGTGACGCTCCGGCCGACGACTTTCTAAGCCGGGGCCCCGGTGGCGGTACAGCAGCCGTTTTAGTGCTGCGCGGCTGGTTGCCGCGAGACATGCAGGCGAGCGGCACGTTGCCACAGGTTCCGTCGGAATCGGGTGTGGTGAGCGTGAAGGGCGAGCTCCATGCCCATGTGCCACGCATTTTTGAACTTTGGGAATGGGCGGGCGGCCGGTCGTCGGCCGTTCTAGACAGGCTGCCCAGCGGCGACGGTAACGTACCTGCAGTGCAGAACCTCGACTTGGCCGACTATGCGCGTGCCACAGGGCTGCAGTTGCTACCTACGGTGCTGGCGCAGACGCAAGACACCATCGTGCTGGCGAGTGGCGAGCCCACGCAGGCGCCCGACGCGGGCGCGGCGCAGAGCCTTGCGGCCGGCGCCGACCTGCTACGTGAGTGGCCGGGCCCCTCGCTGGATTCCGACCAGAACAAGGGGTACGCTCTTCAGTGGTTCAGCTTCAGTGCCATCGCCGCCATTGCCGCCCTGTTCATCATGCGCAACATGCTGCGCCGCCGGCCGCAACAACGCAGTAAGGAAACACCATGATTGTCGATGAAGTTCGCCGTTCCGATGCGCCCGCGCACGCCTCTCTGGCTACAGAGGGTGGCGGCAATGATCATCGCGCGGCGAAACCCCGCGGGCCGAAGCCGGGCGCAACACGCAGTATGTGGCCACTCTACGCCATTGTGCTGATGTCGCTGGCGCCGGTCGTGGCTGCCTTGTTGGCTTACTTCGCTCCCGACCTAGGGTTCCGCCCCGACGGCCACAACAACTACGGCCGCATCCTCGACCCGCAACGCCCGATGCCCACCGAGCAGGCGCTGCCCCTCACCAACCTCGACGGCGGCGAGTTCGAACTGAATAGCCTCTTGGGGCAGTGGGTGCTGGTAACGGCCGATGAAGCCGCATGCCCGGAATCATGCGTGCGCAAGCTCTTCATTCTGCGCAACTCGCACGCCAGCCAAGGCAAGAACGTTGACCGTATTTCGCGGCTCTGGTTCGTCACCGACGACGGCCAGGTGCCCCAGAAGGTGCTCGACGCCTATGTCGGTACCCACATCGTTCGTGCCGAGCCTCAAGCCCTGGCGGGATACCTGGCGGCCGACCGCAGCGGTGCCGAAGCGCAAGATGCGCTGAAAGCCCACATGTGGATCATCGACCCGCTGGGTAACCTGATGATGGAGTTTCCACCTGACGCCGACCCCGTCGAAGTGCGCGATGACATCATCAAGCTGCTGAAGAACTCACGCATTGGCTGACAAGGAACGACGCTGATGCTCAAGATCGAACAACGTTATCGAAAACTTGTCTTCCTGACCTGGTTTCTTACGCTCGACCTGATCATGTTCGGGGCGTTCGTACGCCTCACCGATTCCGGCCTGGGGTGCCCAGACTGGCCGGGGTGCTATGGCCAACTTAGCCCGGTGGGCGCGGCAACCCATATCCGCGATGCGTTCGAAGCCATGCCTTACGGCCCGGTGAGTTTTTCCAAAGCCTGGATCGAAATGATCCATCGCTATGTGGGTGCGCTGCTGGGTATGCTGATCATCGGCATTTCATGGATCGCGTGGCGCCACCGTAAAGTGCTGGGCCACTCGCCCGCGCTTGCCGTGGCAACGCTGGTGGCCGTTTGCCTGCAAGGGGCGTTCGGCGCCTGGACAGTCACCATGAAGCTGATGCCGTTGATTGTCACCACGCATCTGTTGGGCGGTATGATCTTACTCGCCATGATGACCTGGCTGGCCGCGCGCGAGAAACGCCATGCGCCCATCACGCGCAACGAATTGCGCTGGCGGCCTTGGGCGGTGGCTGGTCTGGCGCTGCTGTTCGTGCAGGTGGCGCTGGGCGGCTGGGTCAGCACCAACTACGCGGCGTTAGCCTGCATGGATTTCCCTACCTGCCATGGCAGTTGGGTACCGCCCATGGATCTGGCCAGCGGCTTTTCGCTTATCCGAGGGCTGGGTGAACTGCCCTCGGGGGAAGTCATCTCGCAAGACGCGCTCACCGGTATTCATTGGGTGCACAGAAATTTTGCGCTGCTCGTCTTTCTATGGGTGGGCGGCCTGGCCTGGGCGCTGCGCCGTTCGCCCGGTTTGGGCGGCCCTGCGCGCCTAATTCTGATGCTGCTGGTCGCCCAGTTGTTTACCGGCCTGACCACCATCTTCTTTGAATGGCCCCTGGCGGTTGCCGTACTGCATAACGGCGGCGCTGCGGGGTTAGTCCTGGCTTGCACCACACTGTGTGCTCGCCTGTATGATGTTTCCAAGCAAGGAGTTCCCCATGACGACACTCGGCCTGCAATCGCAAAGCCTGTTGCGGCAATACCTCGTGCTGACCAAGCCGCGGGTAACGCAGCTGGCGGTGTTCTGCGCCGTGATCGGCATGTTTCTGGCCACTCCGGGGCTACCTGACCCCGGTACGGTTGTCGCCGCCACCATTGGTATCTGGCTGCTGGCCGCAGCGGCCTTCGCCGTGAACTGCCTCATCGAGCGAGAGGTCGACGCCCGCATGCTGCGCACGTCACGTCGTGCCACGGCGCGCGGCAGCATCACGCCGATCCAGGTCATGTTGTTCTCGGGGGCGCTCGGCGGCGCCGGCGCGATGGTGCTCTACCACCTGGTGAATCCGCTCACCATGTGGCTCACCCTGGCCACCTTCGTGGGCTATGCCATTATTTACACCATGGTGCTGAAGCCGCTCACGCCACAAAATATCGTGATTGGCGGGCTGTCGGGCGCCATGCCCCCCGCTCTGGGCTGGGCCGCCGTGGCCGATGCTGTACCGGCAGGCGCATGGCTGCTCGTGCTGATTATCTTTATCTGGACGCCACCGCATTTCTGGGCGTTGGCGCTGTACCGCAATAACGACTACAAGCGCTCCGGCCTGCCCATGCTGCCCGTTACGCATGGCCAGCGCTTTACCCGCCTGCACATACTGCTCTACAGCTTCGCACTCTTTGCCGCCAGCATCCTGCCCTTTATCTTGCGCATGAGCGGCCCGCTATATCTGGTGTCGGCCGTGGCCCTTAGCGGCCTGTTCGTATGGTACTCATGGCAGCTCTACCGCCACTACACCGATGAACGCGCACGCGGCCTGTTCCGGTACTCCATCGTGTACCTGGCGCTACTGTTCGGCGCACTGCTGGTCGATCATTGGATTGCGCTGGTTTAGCACCCAAAAAAACGGGGCACCATTACAGGGGTGCCCCGATGAAACGCCCGCCTCACAGGGAGGGGAAGAGGAGAAGCGTGACGCGGGCGATATAAGCGTCAGCCGGGTCGCGGTCAGTGCTGCAGCGCGGCCCTTAGCTTCTTGAAGGCCGCCGCCTCGATCTGGCGTACCCGTTCAGCTGAAATGCCATATTCATTGGCCAGCTCGGTAAGCGTGAGCCCGCCTTCGTCTTGCAACCAGCGCGCTTCGACAATACGTTGCGAACGCGGGTCGAGCGTTTCGAGTGCTTCGGCCAGACCCTGACCGTGTAGCACGTCGCGCTCCCGGCGCTCTAATACCTGAGACGGCTCCTGCATGCCGTCGTCAGACAAGAACGAAATGGGCGCGAAGGCGTCTTCGTCGTCGGTGGGCGCTTCGAGCGCCATTTCACGACCCGACATACGCACTTCCATTTCGCTGACATCTTGCGGCCGAACGTTCAGCTCTTTCGCGATGTCATCAACTTGCGTGGGGTCGAGGGTCTGGCCGTCGGGCCGCATACGCCGCAAGTTGAAGAACAGTTTGCGTTGAGCCTTAGTGGTGGCCACTTTCACCAGACGCCAGTTGCGAATGATGTACTCATGGATTTCGGCCTTGATCCAGTGCACCGCAAACGACACCAAGCGCACACCGCGATCAGGGTCGAACCGCTTGACGGCCTTCATTAGGCCGACATTGCCTTCCTGGATCAGATCGGCGTGAGGCAGGCCGTACCCTAGGTACTGGCGGGAGATCGACACCACCAAGCGCAGGTGTGACATCACCAATTGCCGAGCGGCGTCGAGGTCCGATGCATCACGCAAGCGCTGCCCCAGCGAAGTTTCCTGTTCCGGCGTAAGCATGGGAATGCGATTGACGGCGCTGATGTAGGCCTCGATCGTGCCCAGAGCACCAGGGTTGGAAATGGCAACCGCCAGATTATTCTGGCCGGTTAGGGTAAGAGCTTGAGCATTTTGGGTCATCGGATGGCAGTTCCTCGCAAAAAATCGTGTGATCTTATGATCTTAGCACTCTAACGCACAGAGTGCTAATAGGAGATTCGACAGCAACCGACCCGTAGAGTTCCCTGCAGGGCCCCCGTATATCAGCAAGCCCTGCGCCCAAGTTGCGGCCTATTTCAGGCGTTCAGCATGGAATTCGAGGTGGTCGTCCATGAACGTACTAATGAAGTAGTAGCCATGGTCGTAGCCCTCATGGCGGCGTAGGGTCAACGGCTGCCCCGCCTTCTTGCACGCCTCTTCAAACGCCTCGGGATTCAGCTGGTTTTCAAGGAAGTTGTCGGCCAGCCCTTGGTCGATCAGAATGCCATCGGGATATGGACACGATGATGCGGCCATAAGTTCCGAGGCGTCGTACGCCACCCAGGTGGCCTGATCTTCACCAAGATATCCGCCGAAGGCCTTATGGCCCCACGGGCATTGAGTGGGTGCGGCAATGGGTGCAAACGCCGAGACCGAGCGATATTGTTCGCGGTGCCGCTGCGCTAGCACCAGAGCGCCATGCCCACCCATCGAGTGGCCGAAGATGCCGGCACGCTCGGCGTCGCCCGGCAGCGCGTTCGTGGCAATGACGAACAGCTCTTTGACCACGTACGATGCCATGCGGTAGTGACGCGCCCAGGGTTCCTGAACAGCGTCGATATAAAACCCCGCGCCAGTACCGAAATCCCAGTCGTCGTCTTCGCCCGGTACCCCGGCGCCTCGGGGGCTGGTGTCGGGAGACACCAGCATGATGCCGAGTTCGGCCGCCCGACGCTGTGCACCGCCCTTGATCATGAACGTTTCTTCCGTGCAGGTCAGGCCGGCCAGGTAGAACAGTACGGGCACCCGCCCCTGTTCGGCTTGCGGCGGTACGAACACGGAAAAGCGCATGGGCAGGCCAATGGATTCCGACTCATGCTTATAAAAATACTGCGTGCCACCGAAGCAGCGATGGCGGCTGATGACCTCTAGGGTATCCGTCGTCATTATTCCTTCCTTAGTACACGACCACAGAGCGGATCGATTCGCCGCGCTTCATGAGATCGAAGCCTTCGTTGATGCGTTCAAGCGGCAGGGTGTGCGTAATGAGATCGTCGATATTGATCTTGCCGTCCATATACCAGTCGACGATGCGCGGTACATCGGTGCGGCCACGCGCGCCACCAAAGGCAGATCCCTTCCAGACTCGGCCGGTGACCAACTGGAATGGCCGCGTGGAGATCTCGGCGCCGGCTTCGGCCACACCGATAATGATCGATTGGCCCCAGCCGCGGTGGCAGCATTCCAATGCCTGGCGCATGACCTTGGTATTGCCGATACATTCGAACGAATAGTCGGCGCCGCCATCGGTGAGCTGAATGATGTGGTCGACCACATTCTCGACTTCAGCTGCATTCACGAAATCGGTCATGCCGAACTGGCGCGCCATGGCTTCGCGCTGTGGGTTGATGTCGACGCCGATGATCTTGTCGGCCCCGACCATCTTCGCGCCTTGAATAACGTTGAGCCCGATACCGCCCAGCCCGAAGACGACCACGCTGGCGCCCGCTTCGACGTTCGCCGTAAACAGCACCGCGCCCAGCCCAGTGGTAACACCGCAGCCGATGTAGCAGATCTTGTCGAACGGCGCATCGCTGCGAACTTTGGCCAGCGCGATTTCGGGCACCACGATATGGTTTGCGAATGTTGAGGTGCCCATGTAGTGGTGCACCGGCTTGCCGCCTACTGTGAAGCGGCTGGTACCGTCGGGCATCAGGCCCTTGCCCTGCGTGGCCCGAATGGCGGTACACAGGTTGGTCTTCTGCGACAGGCACGACTTGCACTGACGGCACTCGGGGGTATAGAGCGGTATAACGTGGTCGCCGGGTTTCAGCGAGGTGACTGCGGAGCCCACTTCAAGCACCACGCCCGCGCCCTCATGGCCCAGAATCGACGGGAAGATCCCTTCCGGGTCAGCGCCCGACAAGGTGTAGTAGTCGGTGTGGCAAATGCCCGTCGCCTTCACTTCCACCAGCACTTCGAACGCCTTGGGGCCTTGCAGTTCGACTTCCTCGATGGTGAGCGGTTCACCCGCCTTCCAGGCGATGGCAGCTTTGGTTTTCATACATTCTCCTGACTTTCCACATTTCGGGGTTCAACGACACCCGGCTTCCTATTAGGGTACCGTATCGCACCCCACTCAGTACTGGGCCGACTTACCGGTAAGCGCCACACCGAAGCGCAGCATTACGTAGGAAAACGCATCGAGAATGCGTTGAAACAGATTACGCTTGCGCAGGTATTCGGCAGTAACCGCGCGCGAATCGGCGCTCATCTCGGCTTCCAGAGCGGCTTTCAATTGCCCGGCAAATTCAGCGTTATCGATGAACACATTGGCCTCGCGAGCCAGCAACAAGCTAAAGGGGTCGAGGTTCGACGAGCCCACCATCGCGTAGTCATCGATCACGGCCACCTTCGCATGCAAGTAGCTGGCCATGTACTCATGGATCTCGAGCCCGTCGTCGAGCAGATCGTTATACATATACCGGCAGGCGCGGTACTGCATCGCGTATTCAGCCCGCCCCTGCAGCAGCAGCCTGACCTTCACCCCTCTCGCAGCGGCTTTGCGTAGGGCCTTGCGCAGGCGCCGCCCCGGGAAAAAATAGGCGTTGGCAATCAGTACGTCGTGCCGGGCCTGTGCCAGCGCCGCGAGGTAGACATCTTCGATCCGCTGGCGAAAGCGCAGGTTGTCACGCAAGACCATGGCGGCGCGCATGCCATCGGCTGCGGGAGTGTGACGCGCCTGGCGGCGCGCCAGCAAGCGCTCGCCCCAACGCTGAAATCGCTCGTAGAAGCCGTTATCGTCGGCCGTGCGACGCCAGTTCATCCGCAACCACAGCGCCCGTTGAGCATGTACCAGGTCATCGACTACCGGGCCCTGCAACTGCACGGCGAAGTCGAAACGGGGGCGCGGGCCTCGCCCGTCGTTCGGCACATCTTCAAGATCGTCGAGAACATTGATTCCGCCCACAAAGCCTACTCGCCCGTCGATCACGCAGGTCTTGCGATGCATGCGGCGCAGCCGGCGAAGATCGAACCGCGCCTGACCAAAGCCACGCGGTTCGGGCCGGTAGACACGATGGCGAATACCGCCTTCGCCCAGCCGGTCGCACACGTCGTACGCGGTGTTGCTGCAACCGAATCCATCGAGCACCACCCGAACCTTCACCCCTCGCGCGTCGGCCCGCTGCAAGGCATCGATGACCCGTAAGCCCGTGTCGTCGAGGTTGAAGATATAGGTTTCCAGATGCACCGAGTGCTGAGCCCCATCGATGGCTTCGATGAGCGCAGGAAAATATTCGCCGCCGTTGTGTAGAAGACGGATGGCATTGCCTTCCCGCCATCTCAGTCTAAGTCGTGGTGCAACCATGTACGCGATCCTTGGGTAATGGAAAGCTCATGGCAATTCGAGTTCCGCGAACAACGGAGCATGGTCGGAGAGCTGCCGCCAGGGCATGCCGTGCAGCACACGGGCCTGCCGCACGGCGAAACCGCGCTGGTAGATACGGTCGAGGCGCAGCCAGGGGAAAGCAGCGGGGAATGTGCGCGGCGGTGGGGTCATGCGGGCGCCCCCATACGCACCGAGCTCGTGTACTTTTTGCGCCAGCGGTTTGGGCTTGACGGGCATCAGCGTATCGCGCAAGCGGCGCACCGAGCCGCGTATCAAGCGCGGGTCACGGGCGTGGGGCGCGATGGCAAACACTTCGTATAGCCCTAACTGCTGCACGAACAATGGGGCGAGGCGGTTGTTCCAATCGTTGAAGTCGCCGGCAATGAGTACGGGGGCGTCGTCGGGTACTAAACGCTTGATGCGCTCTACCAGGGCCGCTACCTGGCGCGAGCGCCCGCCCCCAAAAAGACCCAGATGCACAACGAGACAATGCACGGGCGTCTCGTCGATTTCCACCACCGCGTGCAGCAACCCTCGCTGCTCCATGCGATGGTCGGAAACGTCTTGATTTTCGAACTGCAGGATGGGGAAGCGCGACAGCAAGGCGTTGCCGTGGTCGGTTCGGGGCCGCACGGCATTGCAGCCGTAGGCGGCCTGCATGCTGAGCACGGCGGCCAACGATTCGTGTTGGCCGCTGAGGTACGAGTGCAGTTCATCGCGCCCCTGCACCTCTTGAAGAAACAGCAGATCAGGCTGCAGGTTGTAAAGCCCTAGACGAAGCGCCGTCAGCGATTCACGGGTGCCCGTCACCGTGCGACCCTTGTGAATGTTGTAGCTGACGACCCTTAATATAGTCACCGGCAGCCGTCTCCTTACTGTGCTTCCGTCTTGCGCAGGCGGATATGGAGTTCGCGCAGTTGCTTCTCATCGACCGGTGAGGGTGCCTGAGTAAGCAGACACTGCGCACGCTGTGTCTTGGGAAAGGCTATGACATCGCGTATGGATTCGGCGCCGGCCATCATGGTAACCAGGCGGTCGAGCCCGAACGCCACGCCGCCATGCGGCGGTGCCCCATACTGCAAGGCATCGAGCAGGAAGCCGAATTTCTCGCGCGCCTCGGCATCGCCGATATTCAACGCGCGGAACACCTTGCTCTGCACCTCGGCACGGTGAATACGCACTGAACCGCCCCCGATTTCCCAACCATTCAACACAATGTCGTACGCCTTGGCCAGTGCTTTCGAAGGATCGGTTTCGAGCAGATCGTCGTGGCCGTCTTTGGGGCTGGTGAACGGATGGTGCGCGGCGAAATAGCGACCCTCCTGTTCATCGTACTCGAACATGGGGAAGTCGACGACCCACAAAGGCTGCCAGCCGGCTTCGAACAGGCCGTGCTCGCGCCCGAACTCGCTATGGCCGATCTTCACGCGCAGGGCGCCGATGGCGTCGTTCACCACCTTGGCCTTGTCGGCGCCGAAGAAGATCAGGTCGCCGTTCTGTGCCCCGGTGCGCTCGATGACGCCCTTCAGCGCGTCGAGATGGATGTTCTTCACAATGGGCGACTGCAGCCCTTCCGGCAGCGCGGCTGCGTCGTTGACCTTGATATAGGCCAGGCCGCGCGCACCATAGATGCCCACGAACTGGGTGTAGCTGTCGATTTCGCTACGGCTCAGTGCGGCGCCGCCGGGTATGCGCAACGCCACGACTCGCGATGCCGCATCATTGGCCGGCGCGGCAAAGACCTTGAAGTCGACGTCTTTCATGAGGTCGTCGACGTCGACAAACTCAAGCTTCACGCGCAGATCGGGTTTGTCGGAGCCGAAGCGGCGCATGGCCTCTTCCCACGTCATGGTGGGGAAGCTTTCCGGCAGCTCGACTTGCTGAACTGCCGAGAAGACATGGCGCAACATGCCTTCGAAAATGGCGCGGATCTCTTCCTCGTTGAGGAACGAGGTTTCGCAATCGATCTGGGTGAATTCGGGCTGACGATCGGCGCGCAAGTCTTCGTCGCGGAAGCACTTGGTGATCTGGTAGTAGCGGTCGAAGCCCGCCACCATGAGCATCTGCTTGAAGAGCTGGGGCGATTGCGGCAATGCGAAGAACTCGCCCGCATTGACCCGCGAGGGAACGAGGTAGTCGCGCGCGCCTTCGGGCGTGCTCTTGGTGAGCATGGGCGTTTCGATGTCGATGAAGCCCAGCTCGTCGAGATACTTGCGCACTTCAATGGCCACACGGTAGCGCAGCATGAGGTTGCGCTGCATCTGGGGGCGGCGAAGATCGAGCACCCGATGGGTAAGGCGCGTGGTTTCCGACAGGTTGTCGTCGTCAAGCTGGAAGGGCGGCGTTACCGACGCGTTCAGAATTTCAATTTCGCGGCACAGGATCTCGACTTCACCCGACGCCAGCTCGGTATTGACCGTGCCTTCCGGGCGCTCGCGCACCAGGCCGGTCACTCGCACGCAGAACTCATTACGGATGCGCTCAGCTGTGGCGAAATTCTCTTCGTTGTCGGGATCAACCACGATTTGGGCGAGCCCGCTGCGATCGCGCAGGTCGATGAAGATCACGCCGCCGTGATCGCGGCGGCGATGAACCCAGCCGAATAAGGTAACGGTCTGGCCCAGGTGGGCTTTGCTGACCTCGCCCGTGTAGCAGGTACGCATCGAGGAAGACTCCATATAAAGATTCGGTAATGTGTGGTGGCGCTGCGTGCCTGCGGCCGGCTTAGGAAGCGGCCGGTGGGGTGGCAGGGGCCGCAGGGGTCGATGGGGTTTCGGAGCTGCCGGAGGAGGCGGTGCTGCCGCCTTCCGGGGCGGAGCTTGCGCCCGATTCCGGCTTGTTCGACGTGTCTGATTTGCCCGCCGAGCCGCCGTTGCGGAAGTCTGTGACGTACCAGCCTGACCCCTTTAACTGGAATCCTGCGGCGGTCACCTGTTTGACATAGGTGTTCTGGCCGCACTCAGGGCAGACAGTGAGAACCGGATCCGACATCTTCTGAAGCACATCCTGTTCGTGTTGGCAGGCGCTGCACTTGTAAGCGTAGATTGGCACGACAATTCATCCTGAAAAAAAGGACAACAAAGACACGCGGCCGTGCCGCCAGGGCGCAGCCGCCGAAAAACCCGTTGATTTTAACCTTTTTAGAGACGCCCCAATGTGGGGCGCCTTGGTCAGAACACCAGGAACATGACAGCCGCCACAAGGGTGGGCGCCAGGGCCGACGCAAGCAGCTTCAGCGGCGATATGGCGCCGTCGGGGAAGGTCCCCTTCAAGATCGCGAAACCCGCAGGGTTGGGCGCGTTGGCAATCACGGTCAGCCCGCCGCCGGTTACTGCACCGGCCACCAGCATGTAGCGCCAAACCTCGTTGGTGCCTTCCACCAGCGAACCCAGATAGGTCAGCGCAGCGTTGTCGGTCAGGGCGGTGAGCGCGGTGGCGCCCCAGTAGAGCACCGTGGGAGACAGCCCACCCAGCAGATCTTGCAACCACCACTTCTGCATACCCCCCAACACCACAAGCCCGGCCAGGAAGAAACCTACCATCAACCCTTCACGGATCAGGAGCGGGTTCTGATGCCGGCTGTAGGCATGGGCATAGCCCACAAACAGGAGCAACAGCCCCATGAAAATGGCGATATGGTGCGCCGCCAGAACGATGGCAACCAGGAAAGCAATGTGGACCGCAATGACGATAGGAGGCACGGGCGCCCGGGTGTCTTGCGGAAGGCCGCCTCCGATCGTGCCGTCGAGCAAGTACTTACGGCACAAGAAGGTAACGGCGCTGGCATTGATCAAGACGGCAATTGCCGCCTTCCAGCCAAAATGCGTGGCCATATAGGCGGTATCCCAGCCGAAGGTGGCCGCCACCATCAGGACCGGGGGCGCCGCGTAAGCGGTGAGCACACCACCTATGGAAATATTGACGAACAACACGCCCAGGGTCATGTATTTAAAGCCGGCCTGGTCGGGCTTGCGGAAATAGGCGTCGCGCAGCAAGAGGGCGGCCAGCGTCATGGCTGCCGGTTCGGTAATAAAGGAACCCGCCAACGGCACGAACGACATTATGACGAAATACATGGCCAGCTCGCGGCGCATGGGCAGGGCTCGCGCCAATGCCTTCACCAAAACATCGACCACCGCAATGATGGGCCGGCTCGCGGCCACGACCATGATGGCGAACACGAAGGCCGGCTCGGTGAAGTTGGCGGAGTCGACATAGGCCACCGCAGGGCCAACGCCGACGAAGAGCACCATGAATGCAACCAGCACCGCCGCCCAGACGCCGAACACCGCCTCGACCTCCGACAGCAGATGCCACATGCCGGCGTGTGGGCCGCGCTTGTTGGCCAGGCGTGCAAACACAGGAACAGAGAACGTGTGAATGATAGCCAGTGCGAAAAGTGCGGTAGCGAGGTATTCGATGAAACCGGTCATCGGTCAGCGTCCTTATCGAGAATTTGCAAGAATTTTCGCATGCATGGGCCCTGCGCCGCCAGCATGCGGGGCGATCCGCCTATACGCTGAATGTTATGCGCGAGCGCGGCCGGCTCAGTACGGTATCACGGTGCCCGCCAGCGCCGCCGCCACCATCATGACGCCCACGGCCATGTTCGAGCGGAACAGCATGAAACTGCGGTCGGGCCGCTGGATGCTGAACACCGCCATCTGCCAGACAAAGTGCGCGCCGATCGCAGCCATGACCACGTAATACGGCCAATCCATACCCATGCCGTAACCGGCATAGAGCCAAAGTGCCAAGGTGGCGGCATAGAATGCGCTGATCCAGAGCTTGCCGCGCTCGCGAAACCGTAGCGCGGTGGAATGCAAGCCGAGCCGGATGTCATCGCGCACATCGACATAGGCATAGATCGAGTCATACCCCACTTGCCACAGCACGGCACCGAGCCACATCGCCACGGCGGCCAACGGTACGGCATCGCGCGTGTCAGACCAAGCCATGAGCATGCCCCAATTGAACGCGATCCCCAGAACGATTTGCGGCCAGTTCGTAAAGCGCTTGCACAACGGGTAGATGATCACGATGGGCACGAGCACCACCGCCAGCCAGCGGCTGTACTCGTTGATGGCCAATAGCAGCAGCGCACACACGCACAGCTGTGCGAACACAAACCACAACGCGTTCTTCAGGCTGAGCTGGCCGCTCGTGAGCGGCCGAAAGCGAGTGCGTTCGACCTTGCTGTCGATATCGCGATCAAAAATGTCGTTAAAGCAGCACCCTACCCCGCGCATGAGGAAGGCGCCCAGGCAGAAGATAAACAGGCGCCACAGCGTAGGCAAGCCGTCGGCCGCCTGCACGAGCGCCGCCACGGTGGGCAGCAAGGTGAGCCATGTGCCCACGGGCCGGTCGAGCCGACATAGGCGCGCATAAGGCCCCCAGGATTTCGGCAACCAGCGATCGACCCAGTCGTCCGGCCGCATATCGGCAAGGTCGGGAACGGGCGGACGATCTTTGACGAAACTCTCCGGGGGTGAAGCCTGGCTCATGGATGCAACGGTGGACGTGAAGAGGTAGGGCGAAGCCGGCCGCGGCCGGCGGCGGCTCAGCCTTCGCGAATCAGCTCGCCCAGAATCGCGATGCCTTGGCGAATACGCTCTTCCGAGACCGTGACGAAGCTCAGGCGCAGCGTATTCGTTTTGGGTTGACCCGCGTAGAATGGCGCACCCGGTACGAAGGCCACATTGCGCTCGATGGCGCGCTCCAGCAGCCGCGCGCCATCGAGATGCTCGGGCAGCGTGACCCAAATGAACATGCCGCCTTCCGGGCGGGTGTAGCTCACGGTATCGGGAAAGTGCTCTGCCAGAGCTTCGAGCATGTAGCCGCACTGGCGCTTGTACAGTTCACGTACGGTGGGCAAATGCGTATCGAGGAAGCCGCCTTTGATGGTTTCATACACGGCCATCTGCGACACGGTGGCGGTATGCAGATCGGTGGCTTGTTTGATCTGAACCAGCTTCGCAATGATGGGGCGTGGCGCCACGATATAACCGAGCCGCAAACCGGGCGCCAGCACCTTCGAGAACGTACCCAGGCGCACCACGGTGGCGCCCACTTTGCGCCCCAGCTGCAACAGGCCGGGCAAAGGCTCGCCGGCGTAACGCAACTCGCCGTATGGATCGTCTTCAACGATAGGTACCTGCAACGCCGCGCAGCGCTCTACCAGAGCCTGACGTCGCTCAAGATTGAGCGACACACCGGTGGGGTTCTGAAAGTTGGGCAACGCATAAAGGAAGCGCGCGCCGGCCGCCAGCGTGTCGGTGATCTGTTCAGGAACGAGCCCGCCTTCATCGGTCGGTACTGAAGCGTATTCCGGCTCAAATAGCGAAAACGACTGCAGCGCGCCCAGATAGCTGGGCGCCTCGACCAGCACTTTGCTGCCCGGGTCAATGAAGAGCTTGCCCAACATATCGAGTGCCTGCTGCGAGCCCGAAACGATCAACACCTCGTCGAGCGAGACATCGACACCCCGGCGCTTGAAATCATCGGCCACCCATTGACGCAGCGGCGTGTACCCTTCCGTGGGGCCATACTGCAACGCGGATTTGCCGTTGTTCTTCAGTACACGATCGAAGGCCGCATTGATTTCTTCCACGGGGAAGCCGCCCGGCGCAGGCAAGCCGCCGGCAAACGAAATAACTTCGGGTCGCTCGGTGACCTTAAGGATCTCTCGGATGGTGGAACTGGTGAGCTGTTGCGCACGCTTTGAAAACGTATAAGGCAGGGTGTAGGCATCCATGGTCGAGAAATCCAGAAAAAGAACGTAATCCTTTAGATTACCGCAAACGGCGCCGCGATTCAGCTATGACTCGCAGCTATGGCTCGCAGCCATGCCGAGTCACGCGTGCTCAAGGACGTCGACCAGCGCATCAGTAAAGTGAGCCACATTGCCTGGGTTCAAGCCCGTCACCGCGACTCGGCCCGAATCAATGATGTACACGCCGTGGCGTTCGCGTAGCGCCAGCAGTTGCTCGCGAGACAGGCCGCTATAGGTGAACATGCCCTGCTGCTGAATGAAATAGTCGGCATCGTAGCCGGGCAGCTTGGTGGCCATGAGCTCATGCACCGCCTTGCGCATCTTTGCCATGCGCACACGCATGGCGGCCACGTCTTCGAGCCACTGAGCATGCCGCTGCGGATGGTTCAACACCCCCGCCACCACATGGCCACCATGCCAGGGCGCGCTGGAGTAGATACGGCGCACAATGGCCTTCAGCTGACCCAGAACGCGATCCGCCTCGGCGGCGGAACCGCACACCACCGACAGCCCACCGCAGCGTTCGCCGTACACCGACAAATTCTTCGAGAACGAGTTCGCCACCAGGAATGTGATGCCCGCTTGGGCCATGGCGCGCACGGCGTAGGCGTCTTCCTCCATGCCCCGACCCATGCCTTGATAGGCCAGATCGAGAAAGGCAATGAGGCCGCGTTCCTGCAATACGGCAATGACGTCGTTCCACTGGCTATCGGTGAGGTCGACGCCCGTGGGGTTGTGGCAGCAGGCGTGCAGCAAAACGATGCTGCGAGAAGGCAGGCCGCGTAGGCAGTTCATCATCGCGTCGAACGCCAGCCCTTTGGTGTCAGCATCGTAATAGGGGTAGCTGCGCGTCTGGATGCCCGCCCCGCCGAAAATGGCGTAATGGTTGTCCCAAGCCGGGTCGCTGATCCAGATCTCGCTGTCTGGGTATGCGGTGTGCAGCAGATCGGCCCCGACCTTCAGCGCGCCTGTGCCCCCCAACGTTTGTATCGTGGCCACCCTGCCTTCGGCCACCGCCGAACTATTGGCTCCGAACACGACGCGTTGCACGGCGGTGCGATATGGCTCCAAGCCTTCCATGGGAAGATACACACGGGGTGCCGGGTTGACCGCCAGCTCAGCTTCGACCGCCGCCACCGATTCCAACACGGGAATGCGGCCTGCATCGTCGTAGTACAGCCCGATGGTCAGGTTGATTTTCTTGGGATGCGTGTTGCGATGAAACGCATCATTCAACCCGAAGATGGGGTCGCCGCCGTACTGCTGTAGGTGCTCGAACATAGTGAAGGACCTGCCTGAATACAAGAATCCGGTGGAGGAAATGCACGCCGTGCTGTACGTTATACGTGCTGACTCTTAAAATTGCCGCCCGCTTTTTAAAGCATGGCTGCCTTGCGGCAGCCGCCTATTATAGGAGTTGGATCGTGCTGAATCCCGACTTCAATGCCCTGTTTCACGACCTCGCGGAACAGGGCGTCAGTATCTCGGACGGCCTGCTGCCCGCAGACCTCATTGATGCGCTTTACGACGAAGCGCTACTCGGCTGGAATGAAGGGCGCTTCGCCGACGCTCACGTGGGGCATGCCCGCCGGCCCCAGCGCATTACCGCCATACGCGGCGACTCCATACTCTGGCTGGAACCCGAAGCTCGAAGCGGCGCAGAAGGGCGCTTCCTGGATTGGGCCGAAACACTCCGGCAAGAATTGAATTTGCAGTTCTACCTGGGGCTGCAGCGCAGCGAGTTCCATTTCGCACGATATGACGCCGGCCAAGGCTACGCCCGGCACTTCGACCAGCATCGCAACGAGCCGCACCGCCGCATCACCCTCACCCTCTATCTCACGCCCGATTGGCAGGCGGACGACGGCGGCGAGTTGTGCCTGTACCGGCCCGACAACCCCGAGCAGGAATGGCTGCGCGTCTTGCCGCAAAGGGGCCGCATGGTGCTGTTTCGCAGCGAACTCATTCCACATGCCGTGATGCCGGCCCGCAAGACACGCTGGAGCATGACCGGGTGGTTCCGTAATGACAGCCTTCTGCTGCGCGCCGCCTGAAAGGTATCAAGCCCCGTTGACCGATATCGGTGTCAGGCGAGGTGCTGGTCGAACCAAGCCAGCATCCGCTTCCAGCCGTCTTTGGCCGGTGCCTCACGGTAGCTGGGCCGGTAGTCGGCATGAAAGGCGTGCGGCGCGTCGGGGTACACGACAAACTCCGATGCCTTGGCCGCGTCGCTGCCTTTAGCCAACGCCGCTTTCATTTTTTCCACCGTGTCGAGCGGAATGCCCGTGTCATTCTCGCCATATAGCGCCAGAACCGGGGCATTGATGTCGGCCA
>CAZPYF010000015.1:0-21452 GCA_964590015.1 uncultured Burkholderiaceae bacterium | reverse complement strand
CAGCGCTTTGCGGGTGACGAAACGCGTCTGGGGCATCGGCCCTTCCACGGCGTCCACCAG
The DNA here is from genome assembly GCA_964590015.1 of uncultured Burkholderiaceae bacterium. Taxonomy (GTDB): domain Bacteria; phylum Pseudomonadota; class Gammaproteobacteria; order Burkholderiales; family Burkholderiaceae_B; genus Yanghanlia. Next base: position 21,392 of record CAZPYF010000015.1, on the reverse strand, counting down.
CAGCAGCACGCCATCCACCATCGAGAGCACGCGTTCGACCTCTCCGCCGAAGTCGGCGTGTCCGGGCGTGTCGATGATGTTGATATGAACGCCCTCGTACTCAACCGCGCAATTCTTCGCCAGAATGGTGATCCCGCGTTCCTTCTCGATATCGCCGGAGTCCATCACCCGTTCAACCAGATGCTGGTTGTCGCGGAAGGTGCCCGCCTGGCGGAGCAATTGGTCGACCAGCGTCGTCTTGCCATGATCGACGTGGGCGATGATTGCCACATTACGCAATGCGCGTTTCATAGTTTGTCCTCTGTTTGGGAAGCTGCAGGCATCAGGCCTGCAGGTAAGGCATGCAATGGAAGAAGCGTCTGCACCGGTTGCTCCATGGCCTGCAAGGCTTCGAGCTCGACGGCATCGGCGATGTCGAATGGCCCCACACGCGTACGGCGCAGTTCGATCAAATGGGCGCCGCAGCCGAGTCGGCGGCCGATATCCTCGGCGAGGGTGCGAATATAGGTGCCCTTGCTGCACTCGACCAGAACCCGAGCCTGCATGGGTTCAAACTCCAGCAGCTCTAGCCGATAAATGGTCACCGTGCGAGGCGCCCGTTCAAGCTCGATACCTTGACGCGCATATTCATAGAGCGGTTTGCCGTCACGCTTCAGCGCCGAGTACATCGGGGGTATTTGCTCGATCTCGCCACGAAAGCCGGTCAACGCTTCTTCCAGCGATTCGCGTGCCACACCAGCAAACCCGTCGGGCGCGCGCGCGGTGATATGGCCGGTGAGATCAGCGCTATCGGTTTCTTCGCCGAATCGAAGTGTGGCTTCGTAGCATTTGTCGGCGTTCAGCATCGGGCCGCAAATCTTGGTGGCGCGACCCATACAGCACACCAGCAATCCGGTGGCAAAAGGGTCAAGCGTGCCTGTGTGGCCCGCCTTGCGCGCATCCAGGGCCCGCCGGGCTCGCTGCAAGGCATGGTTGCTCGAGAGCCCGACGGGCTTGTCGAGCAGCAACACACCGTCGAGCACTTGCCCGCGTCGTTTAGAGGCCCGCATAGTCAGTTCGTGTAGTCAAATTCAAGAAGGAAGAGTGATACCGCGAGGAAGCAGCGAAGATCGCCGCCGCAGCCTGGCTGCGGCGATGACGTACGGCGGCAGAGACAGCGCCGTGATTCAGCTGCGTTCGTCGGGGTCGTCGCGATCGTCGCGATCGTGACGGTCGTCGGGGCCGTCGGGCGGCTCCGGCGTATCGGCCGTGTACGGCTGATTGGCCTGGTCGATGAGTTGAGAAAGGTGCAAGCCGCGCACAAGGCCTTCATCGTGGATGAAGCGCAGGGTGGGCACGGTATGAATGTGCAGGAGTTTGAACAGCAGCGAGTGGAACCAGCCGGCTTTTTCATTAAGCGTGGCGGCCGCAGCCTGCGGCTCGGCGCCGAGCACGGTGAAATAGACCTTCGCATGCGCGTAGTCGGGCGACAAATCAACGCTGGTAAGCGTGATAAGGCCCGCTCGCGACACGTCGATCTCGCGCTGAATGATGCCGGCCAGATCCTTTTGGATCTGGTCGGCGAGCCGGATGTTCCGGCCTGCGTTTTGTCGAGTCTTGTGGCGTGCCATATACGTATTAAAGGGTGCGCGCAATCTCGCGGATCTCGAAGACTTCGAGCTGATCGCCCACTTCGATATCGTTGTTGTTGCGCAAGGTGATGCCGCAATCGAAGCCGGACTTCACTTCCTTCACGTCGTCCTTGAAGCGGCGCAGGGATTCGAGAGCGCCTGTCCAGATGACCACGTTGTTGCGCAACAGGCGAACCTGTGAATCGCGACGCACCACACCGTCGAGCACCATACAACCTGCCACATTGCCGATACGCGAAATGCTGTAGACCTCGCGGATCTCGACCAGACCGATGACTTCCTCGCGCTTTTCGGGCGCCAGCATGCCGGACATGGCCTTACGCACTTCGTCGACCGCATCGTAAATGATGTTGTAGTAACGCAGATCGATGCCGTTGTTCTCTGCCAGCTTGCGTGCGCTTTGTTCGGCACGCACGTTAAAGCCCAGAATCACCGCATTCGATGCAATGGCCAGGTTGACGTCGCTCTCGGAGATACCGCCCACGGCCGCATGAACCACTTGAACGCGGACTTCGTCGGTAGACAGCTTGAGCAGCGACTGCACCAGCGCTTCCTGCGAACCCTGCACGTCGGTCTTGATAATGAGCGACAGCGTTTGCGAGCCTTCGCCCATGTTCTCGAACATGGATTCGAGCTTGGCTGCCTGCTGGCGTGCCAGTTTGACGTCGCGGAACTTGCCTTGACGGAACAGCGCAATTTCGCGCGCCTTGCGTTCGTCGACCATGGCAATAAGCTCGTCGCCGGCTTGCGGAACTTCGGTAAGACCCTGAATTTCGACCGGAATCGACGGCCCGACTTCGGTGACGCTCTTTCCTTGGTCGTTCAACATGGCGCGAACGCGGCCGAAGCTGGCGCCCACGAGCACGGCGTCGCCGCGCTTGAGCGTACCGCTCTGCACCAGAATGGTTGCCACCGAACCGCGGCCCTTGTCGAGACGCGCTTCGATCACAAGACCCTTGGCAGGCGCTTCGACCGGGGCAGTGAGCTCAAGAATTTCAGCCTGAAGCAACACGTTTTCGAGCAGATCGTCGATGCCTTCGCCCGTCTTGGCCGATACGCCTACGAACGGAACGTCGCCACCGTATTCTTCCGGCACGACTTGCTCGGCCACCAGGGCCTGCTTGACCCGTTCCGGGTTGCCTTCAGGCTTGTCGATCTTGGTAATAGCCACGACCAGCGGCACGTTGGCCGCTTGAGCGTGGTGAATGGCCTCGCGTGTTTGCGGCATGACGCCGTCGTCGGACGCCACGACCAGAATCACGATATCGGTGGCCTTGGCACCTCGCGCACGCATGGCCGTAAAGGCCTCGTGACCCGGGGTATCGAGGAACGTGACCATACCGCGGTCGGTCTTGACGTTGTAGGCACCGATATGCTGCGTGATGCCGCCCGCCTCGCCGGAGGCGATCTTGGTGCGACGGATATAGTCGAGCAGCGAGGTTTTGCCGTGGTCGACGTGACCCATCACGGTAACGACGGGCGCACGAGGCAAGGCTTCGCCTTCAACGACGTCGCCCTGATCGAGGAACGCTTCCGGATCATCGAGCTTCGCAGCAATGGCGGTATGGCCCATTTCTTCGACCACGATCATGGCCGTTTCCTGGTCGAGCACCTGGTTGATGGTGACCATCTGGCCCAGCTTCATCAGATGCTTGATGACCTCGGCCGCCTTGATAGCCATCTTGTGGGCCAGATCGCCCACCGAGATCGTTTCGGGCACGTGAACTTCGCGTGCGATGAATTCCTGCACCTGCGGCTCGCGGCGCTCTTGCTGAGCGTTGCGGTTGCGGCCACCGCGACCACCGCCCTTACCCTTACCGCCGGCGCGCCAGCCGTCGCGGCCGGGTGCCGGTGCGGGCGTGGCTTCACGCGCAGCCGGCTTCTTGCGGCCGCCGTCTTCGGTCCAGCCGGCTTCCGGCGCCTTCAATACCTTACGGGCATCTGTGGCGGCCGGCTTCGCGTCTTTCTTGCCCTTGCCGGCCGGCTTGTGCAGCGTACCGGAGATGCCGGCCTCAGGCTCGGGTGCCTTCAGCACCTTGCGTGGGCGGTTCAACATGGCGCGCAGTGCAGCGGCTTCGTCTTCAGCGGCCTTGCGGGCCTTTTCGCGGTCGTCGTCAGCAGCCGGCGCCGGCGCTGCCTGGCGCGACGGGGCCGCAGACTTCGCGGCTCTGGCGCCAGTGGATTTCGACGCCGTCGGCGCGGCCGCTTTGGCCGGCGCAGGCTCGGCGGCTTCTGGGGCTTCAGCAGCCGGCTCTGAAGCGGGTTCGGGCTCGGGCGCCGCCTCGGGGGCGGCCTGAGCCGGCTCTTCCGTTTCAGCGGGTTGCGCAGCTTGAGTGTCGGCCTGCGCAGCAGGCTCGGCCTCGGGCGCAGCCGCGACTTCAGGCTCCTGAGCCGCAGCCGGCACATTTTCTACAGCTTCAGGTTCGGCAGGAGCGGATGCCGGTGCGTCGGCCTGTACCGATTCGGGTGCGGCGGCAGCCGGCGCCTGGACCGGCGTGGCCTCGGCATCGGGCGCCGCTGCGGCAGCGATTTGCTCCGGTGCTTCAGCCGCCTGCTTCGCAGCAGTTTCTTCGGCTTCGACACGTGCCTGTTCAGCAGCACGTGCGGCTTCGGCCGCGAGTTCGCTGGTATCGCGTTTCACGAATACCCGCTTCTTCCGCACTTCCACCGGAATCGTGCGCGACCGACCGGACCCGTCAGCTTGACGGATCTCGGATGTCTGGCGGCGAGTCAGGGTGATTTTCTGACTCTCCGATGCTCCATGTGCGCGGCGCAGCGACTCGAGGAGTTTCGCCTTGTCCGCGTCGGTGACGGGATCGTCGACCGAATTGATATCAACGCCGGCGGAACGCAGCTGATCCAGCAATACGTTCGCAGGCATTTTCAGCTCAATGGCGAACTGGGCGACGGTGTTACTCGGCATTCGGCTCTCTCTTGCTTGCAACTACTATTTTTCAATATGGATGGACCCGGCTGTCTGAATACGATCAGTCTTCATCTTCAAACCAGTGGGCTCTGGCCTTCATGATCAGCTCGCTGGCCTGCTCTGCATCGAGACCGGTGATCTCGGACAATTCGTCGGTTGCGAGCTCGGCTAGGGCGTCGATGTCGAGAATCTCGTTCTCGGCCAGCTTGGCCACCAGTTCTGGGGTCAATCCTTCGATTTCCAGGAGGTTCTGCGCCGTAGTGACGCGCTCTTCCTGGGCAATGGCCTCGGTCAGCAAGGCATTGCGGGCGCGCGTGCGAAGCTCGTTGACAGTTTCTTCGTCGAAAGCTTCGATGTCGAGCAGTTCCTGCAGGGGCACATATGCAATCTCTTCCAGCCCCGAAAACCCTTCATCAATTAGGATGTCGGCCATTTCTTCGTCGACATCCAGACGGGAGATGAAGGCTGCGCGCAGACCGGAGCGCTCTTCTTCCTGCCTATTTTGGCTTTCTTCCGGCGTCATGATGTTGATCTGCCAGCCGGTAAGCTCGGAAGCCAGGCGCACGTTCTGACCGCGCGCGCCAATGGCCTTAGGCAGGTTCTCGGCGTCGACCACGACATCCATGGCGTGTTTATCTTCATCAACGACAATGGATTCGACGTGTGCCGGCGCCAGCGCACCAATGACAAACTCGGCGGGGTCATCGGACCAAAGAACGATGTCGACCTGCTCGCCGCCGAGCTCGTTGCGTACGGCCGTGACGCGCGAACCACGCATGCCGACGCAGGTGCCGATGGGGTCGATACGCTTGTCGTACGCCACAACGGCAATTTTAGCGCGCACACCCGGGTCGCGGGCGGCCGCCTTGATTTCCAGCAGGCCCTGTTCAATTTCGGGCACTTCATTCTCGAACAGTTCGCGAATGAACTCGGGCGCAGTGCGCGACAGGATGACCTGCTGGCCACGCGCCGCGTGATCAACCTTCGCGACCCAGGCACGAACGCGGTCGGCCATACGGATGTTCTCGCGTGGGATCATTTCGGACCGGGGCAAACGCGCCTCGATCTTGCCCGTATCAAGAATGATGTCACCTTTGTCGATACGCTTGACCGTACCAGAGATGATCGTTTCGCCTCTTTCGAGGAAGTCGTTCAGTACTTGCTCGCGCTCGGCGTCGCGGATTTTCTGCAGAATCGCCTGCTTGGCGGCCTGCGCGCCGATACGGCCGAACTCTTCGGGCTCGAGCGGCTCTTCGATGTATTCGCCCTCTTCGATACCGGGAACGATTTCCTGGGCGTCGGTGTACATTTCCTGGCGATCGGGCTCTTGGAGCCCCGCTTCGTCGGGCACGACCAACCAACGGCGGAAGCCTTCGTGCTCACCCGTCTGGCGATCGATGGTCACGCGGATGTCGGCGTCTTCCTTGAAGCGCTTCTTCATGGCTGATGCCAGCGCGCTTTCGAGCGCGCCAAACACCACTTCACGTTCGACATTCTTTTCACGCGCCAAGGCGTCAACCAAAAGAAGAATTTCGCGACTCATCGCTTTTTGCCCTTGAAATCTAGTATGGGATCCAGTTTGGCGCGCTCGACATCATCAAAGGTGAAGTCGAGAACCTCGGTTTGCCCCGATTGAGTTTCGTATTCGAGCGCGAAACCCGCATTGCCAGGTGATTCGCCCTCGGCCGGCGCCAGCAGCAGCCCCGAAAACACCTTACGACCGTCGACTGCCTGGCGCAGGCGCACTTCCACCCGCTCGCCGGCAAACCGCAAGAAGTCTTCGGGGCGCCTCAATGGGCGATCAACGCCCGGAGACCCGACTTCAAGGCGGCGATAATCGATGTTCTCGACTTCGTACACCCGCGACAGATGCTTGGAGGCGCGTTCGCAATCTTCGATACGCACGCCTTCAGGCCGATCGATGGTGACTCGCAAGAGCCCGCCCGGCGCCCGCTCGACGTCGATCAGTTCGACATCCATGCCAGTGAGGGCATCTTGAGTCAGGGCGAATAGTTCTGCTGCCATAAAATCCAAAAAAAATGGGCTGCAAATCAGCCCACTGTTATCGCGTTACCGAAGTACCCGTGCCAACCCGAGCCAGATGGTCGGGCGGCCGATCCGGCTCGCGTACGAAATGTGCCGCCATATTGCCGCGCCCTTTACGGGCTACCCAAGCAATACAGCTGTAAAGCGGAATATTTTAGCAGAAATCAGCGGAAATTTCCTGCATTCACCGTAACTTACCGAGTTTTCCCAGGTGCGACTCATGGGCGCTGGCGCCACGCGGCTGCCAATCATCGCCCCGGCCGGTTGAAGGCTTGCCGCGTGAAGGCGCGGCCTTCTTGGCCGGCCGACCCTTTGCAGCGTTGCGAGGCGCCTGGCCTCGGCGTGCTGTGTCGCCATCGGCCGGGCCTTGCTTCTTGCCCCTGCCGGCGGGCTTGCCCGGCCCCTTTGCGGCGCTTTTGGCTGCGCCCTTGCGTGGGCTGGAGGGTGCCAACGGATGACCGTTGGCGTATCCGCCGCCGATCAGGAGGCCGCTACCAAACGGGTCGGAAGGCGACGAGCCCTTCACGACACGCCCCCCCACCACGCTACCGCGCCGACCCATCTTGGCGCCATTCGTGCCGTTGCGCTCGAGGGTGCCGAACCCGGGCGGCAAGGCGCTGTCGTGCGAAAGCGGCTGCTTTTCGCCGCGGGCGTGATCGTCGTCTTCGTCTTTGTAGAGGCCCAACTGAACCATGATGGCTTGTGCCATCGTGGGCTCGAGTTCTTCCCAGCGGCCGCGACGCAGGCTGCGCGGCAGAACAATCTCGCCGAAGCGGGTACGAATCAAACGGCTGACGGTGACACCCGCCGCTTCGAACATGCGGCGTACTTCGCGATTGCGGCCTTCATTCAGCGTGACACGGTACCAGCGATTGCTGCCCTCGCCACCCAGATATTCCAGCGTGCCGAAACGCGCCTCGCCGTCGTCTAGCGTGATTCCCTTAACGAGACGCTCCTGCTGCTCGGCATCGAGCTCACCCAGCACACGCACCGCGTACTCTCGCTCAGCTCCGTAGCGCGGGTGCATGAGACGGTTTGCGATCTCGCCGGACGTGGTGAGAATAAGCAGACCCTCGGTATTGAGATCAAGGCGACCGACCGACAGCCATTTTCCGATCTTCAGCTTGGGCAGGCGCGAAAATACGTTCGCACGGCCTTGTGGGTCGTCATGGCTCACGATCTCGCCGGCCGGCTTGTGATAAAGAATGATGCGCGGAGGTTTTTTATTGCTGGCACGTGCGATCAAACGCCCGTTGACACGCACTTGATCATTGGCCCCAACACGTTGGCCGATATGCGCGGGCTCACCGTTAACCGACACACGGCCCGCAATAATCAGTTCTTCCATTTCGCGGCGCGAGCCCACACCAGCCTCGGCCAACACCTTATGCAGCTTGGGCATCAAGGCGTCGCTGTTCAAATACTTATCGAGCCGCTGCGGTAACTGTGCCGAACGTTCGAGATACGAGAGCGCGAAGTCGGCATCTTTATCGGCATCTACGGAATCGGGCTTGCGACCGCGCCGGCGACCTTTCCCACGACCGGAGGCCGCCGCATCAGCCGCTGCAGCGTGCGCCTCGCCCTGCTCGGGCCCGGCTGCAGGCTTGGCCCCAGCCGGCTTTGCGCCGGGTTGCGCCGCTGTAGCCGGCTTGGCTTTACGACCCGCGCTTTTGCGTGCTCGCGGAGGACGAGCCGGCTTGTCGGCGGCGGCGCCGGACGCCGGATCGGCCTCGGTCTCCGCGCCGGTTGCAGCGCCCGTGTCTTTCGTGTCGGCCTGCTCGGTTGCGTCGCCACGACGGCGGCGGAACGGCGTGCGCAACTTGCGCCCTGCTCGCGCGGGCTTACCGGCTGCCGATTGAGCGGGTGTGCCCGCAGGGGTTTCGCCGGACGGTGACACGTCTTTGGCCTCGGCGGCAGGTGCCGTCGTCTCGTGGTCGTTAGTCATATTGCTTGTGGTACTCCGTAGAATTTTGTTGGGTGTCGGCGTCGACGGCATCGGCGTCGGCAGGCTGATTGGGCAATTCGGGCGCCGGGGGCACTTCCGTAGGCTCGGCATCGGCGCCGGGCTGAGCATCGGCGCCGGGCTGGGCATCGGCGCCGGGCTGGGCCTCGGCGTCTGTCTCGGCATCGGCGTCCGCCTCAGCGTCTGCCTGGCTATCGGTGCCCAGCTGCGCCTCAACGCCTGGCTGAGCATCGAATGCAAGCCCGGCCAGTGCTTCAGCCGGCTCGTCGCCGAGCGGTGGCAGATCGTCGAGCGACCTGAGCCCCAGATCGTCAAGAAACTGGTGAGTCGTGCCCAGCAGCGCCGGCCGGCCCGGCGCGTCGCGATAGCCCAGCACCTCGATCCAGCCTCGCTCTTCGAGCGTGCGGACAATTTGCGTAGATACGGTCACGCCGCGAATATCTTCGATATCGCCACGCGTGACAGGCTGGCGCCACGCAATGATGGCCAAGGTTTCAAGAACAGCTCGCGAATATTTGGGAGGCCTTACCGGATCGAGACGGCTCAGATAGCGCTGCATCTCGGGCCGACTCTGAAAGCGCCAACCTGTAGCGACGCTAACGAGCTCTAGCCCCCTGTCTTGCCAGTCGAGCTGCAAAAGCGCCAGAAGGCGCCGCAGATCATCGGTGCTGACTTCGTCTGTAGTGAACAGCTTACGCAGTTCCGACAGGGGCATCGGCTGATCGGCACATAATAACGCGGTTTCAAGAATACGTAGTGTCTCGCCTTCAGTCATTCATGATGCTTTTTTAGTGGACTTGCAATGAAAGTGATTTATGGGTTAATATTCTTTTTCCAGACGCGGGGTGGAGCAGTCTGGCAGCTCGTCGGGCTCATAACCCGAAGGTCACAGGTTCAAATCCTGTCCCCGCAACCAGATTCTTAACGGGTCGTTCGCAAAGCGAGCGGCCCGTTTTGTTTTGGCCGGCGTTTTTGGGCGCGGCCACATCGTTGAACAAAGGCACGATGAGGCCGCGACGCTTAGCAGTACGAGTTCGCAGCGCGCCGGCCGGCGGGCGCCACCGAGTGCGACGCTGCCCGCCCGCACAAGGCCGCGACCGGGTGCGACGCCGAACGCCCGTACAGAGTGAAGGCCCATACTGGGCAGCCCACGGGCGCACGGCTTGGAAGCCGTATAAGCCTGTAGGCATGCGTGTTCAAATACTTTGGAAGCGGAAGTCGCCATACTTTTCGTGGTGGTGCCCGCCGGCGCCATGTATGCCGATGCCCTCGCCCATGCATGAGCTTAGTGCTATCGACCAACGGAGCCGGCAGTGCAGCGCTTGGGGCCGCCTTGCGCCACGCAGCTTGCGCGCAGCAGTGCCGAGAATGGCAAGGCGACCGGGATACCGTATTTATTCTTTATTACGTGATATTGCGGTGGGCGCTGGACCTCGGAAGGTGTGCAGTGACGCCCAAGGCCAGAGAGAAACTTGCCAAGAACCCGCTGTTTGCGGTGGCTCTTGCAAGAAGCGCGGCATTCGATGCATAAAGATGCGTAAGCTCGAGCGCGCCGTTATCTGGCAATGTTGGTTACATTACAGCATCCAGGCTTTCGCAATGCAAGCGATTCGGCCATCATGGCTAGCTTGCGTCCTTTGCAGTTGCGCTGGCACGACAGCATTGCATGCATCGCCCTGCGGCTGCACCGCAGCCATGCCACGATGAGACCGGTTTAATGAGTTTCGAGATCGTCACGCTAGACACGCTGGCTGATATTCCCGCCGACCAGTGGGACGCCCTGACAGCCGGCAACCCTTTGCTTTCGCACGCATATTTGGAAGCTATGGAATCGACCCGCTGCGCCACAGCGCAAACGGGTTGGATGCCGCAACACATTGCCCTGCTGCGCGACGGCAAACTTTGCGCAGCCATGCCTCTATATGTGAAGGGCCATTCACGCGGTGAATACGTGTTCGATCATGCCTGGGCCGACGCTTACGCCCGATATGGCATGACGTATTACCCGAAACTGGTAAGCGCAGTTCCGTTTACTCCGGTGCCCGGGCCGCGTCTGTTGGGCGTTAACCCGGCCGACCACTTACTGCTTCTTGACGCCGCCAAGCGGCACGCCCGCGAGCTCGGCTGCTCGTCGTTGCATGTCTTGTTTCCGCAAGACAGCGAACTTGCCGTACTGCAACAAGCGGGCCTCATGCTGCGGGCCAATATCCAGTTCCACTGGCATAACCATCGATACCCCGACATGGACGCATTCACTGCGGCACTGTCGCAGTCAAAGCGAAAAACGCTACGGCAGGGTCGACGCAAGCTGGCCGAAGCCGGAATCACGTTCAGATGGCTCACGGGCCGGCAAATCGACACGCAATCGCTCAGGTTCTTATACCTATGCTACGTGCAGACCTACTTTGAACACGGCAACCGCCCTTACCTGAATCTCGACTTCTTTGAACGCATACACGATCGGCTGGGCGAATCGCTGGTGATCGTGCTGGCGGAGCGCCATGGCGCGCCCATTGCCGCCGCATTGAATATCCGCCACGGCGGCCGCTTATACGGCCGCTATTGGGGATGCGCCGAGTTTGTGCCGGGCCTGCATTTCGAGACCTGTTACCTGCAAGGCATCGAGTACGCCATTGCGCACGGCATTGACGTGTTTGAGGGCGGGGCCCAAGGGGAACACAAGCTGGCTCGAGGCATGCTACCCGTGCAGACGTGGTCGGCGCATTGGGTGGAAGACCCGGTGTTCGGGCCCGCAATCGCCGATTTTCTTGAACGGGAAACGCCCTTCATAGAGGAATACATCAACGACTTGATGGCGCACAGCCCTTACCGTAAAGAGCCCACTACGCGCAAAACGCACACTACACGTTTGGCCGGCCCCCGCCGCCGGCCCTAGTATTCCTGCCGGCCCTAGCATCCCTGCCGACCTTAGTATCCCGCGCCGCCGTAGTATCCGGTTTACCTTGGTGGCCCTTGCTTATTTTTCAGGCTTACCCGTTTTATCGGAGTCGGCGGGCGGAGCCCCGAATGGAAACACGTTGAACATGCCACGGGTTTGGTCTTGCATCTGATCTTGCATCTGTACAAACATGTTTTTGCTTTGATCAATGTAGCTATTCATCATGTTCTGCAGTACAGGGGTCTGCACCTTCATGAACTGGGTCCAGGCCTCGGGGCCGAATGTTGGGCCATACAAACCCTTTGACTGATCGGCCACGCGGTCTTGGATCTCCATGAACGTATGGATGTTCTTTTCCAGGAAAGCGCCCATGAGGCCCTGCATGGCATGGCCGTAAAACCGGATGATCTGCGACAACGCCGCCGCCGAGAACATGGGAACCCCAGCCGTTTCTTCTTCAAGAATGATCTGCAGCAGGATGCTGCGCGTGAGGTCTTCGGATGTCTTGGCATCAATAACCTGAAAGACTTCGCTTTCAAGAACCAGTTGCTTGACATCGGCCAGAGTGATGTAGGCGCTGGTTTTGGTGTCGTACAGCCTGCGGTTGGGATACTTCTTGATAAGACGTACAGCGGGTGCGGATTGGGATTGCGTCATGACAGATGCCGAAACGTTGAACGAAACGCCCTGCGGTAACGCAGGGCGTAGGCGCAGACCTAAGCGAGTTAGCCCATGTGCAGGCCGCCATTGAGAGAGAAGTCGGCGCCGGTAGCGAACCCCGATTCGTCGGAAGCGAGCCAGCAAATGATGGAGCCGATCTCTTCAGCGTTGCCGAGCCGTTTGACCGGAATCGTGGCCACGATTTTCTCGAGGACGTCGGGCCGGATGGCGCGAACCATGTCGGTACCGATATAGCCCGGCGACACAGTGTTCACCGTAACGCCCCGGCTGGCGACTTCCTGGGCCAGGGCCATGGTGAAGCCGTGAATGCCGGCCTTGGCGGTGGAATAGTTGGTCTGGCCGAACTGCCCTTTCTGGCCGTTCACCGAACTGATATTGATGATGCGGCCCCACTGGCGTTCAACCATGCCGTCGATCACCTGTTTGGTGACGTTGAACAGGCTGTTCAGATTGGTGTCGATCACGGCACGCCAGTCGTCGATGCTCATTTTGCGGAACAGGCCATCACGGGTGATGCCCGCGTTATTCACCAGTACATCGACGGGCCCGAGCTCGTCGGTAACCTTGCGGAACGCATCGACAGTGGAATCCCAGTCGGCAACGTTGCCGACCGATGCGTGGAAGGTGTAGCCGTCGGCGGCCTGCTCATCGAGCCATGCCTGGAAATCTCGACTGGGGCCACATCCCGCCACAACCGTGAAACCCTTGTCAGCCAGGCCCCGGCAGATCGAGGTACCTATGCCACCCATACCGCCCGTCACATAAGCGACTTTTCCTTTCATAACCGATCTCCCGTTTGCATTGTTGTGTAGGGTCTGGCACGCCACCGCTAGACCGCTTTTACCCTAACATAACTTCCTGGTGCGGCTTCCAGAGGCTTGTATCGCGTGTTTCCCTCGCGCGCCGGCGCTTTGCGTAGGGCACCAGCATGTTGTTCAAGCCACTGAAGCCAGTCGGGCCACCAGCTGCCCGTTAACTGTGTTGCAGAGTCGAGCCAGGCGTCGGCCGGCAGGGGCGCTTCGCCTTCGTTCAAGTGACCGCTCAGCGCCCAGTAGTGACGGCGATTCTTTGCGGGTGGGTTGATGACACCGGCGATATGGCCAGAAGCGCCCATGATGAAACGCCGCTCGCCGCTCAATAAACCGCACGACGCATACGCCGCTTTCCAAGGCACGATATGGTCGTCGCGCGACGCATAAATATACGCCGGCATGTTGAGGGCCGCGAGATCAAGCGCATGGCCGCCGATTTCAACCCCGCCTGGTTTGCACAAGCGATTCTCAAGGTAGGTATTGCGCAAATACCAGGTGAAAAACGGGCCGGGCAGATTAGTGCCGTCGGCATTCCAGAACAGCAGATCGAACGCGGGCGGGGATACGCCTTTCAGATAGTTGTTGACGACGTAGTTCCAGACCAGTTCGCCTGGGCGCAGGAACGAGAAGGTGGTAGCCAGCTCGCGCGCAGACATGAGCCCGCCGCCCGATAACTGCTGTTCACGCATCTGCACGTGCAGGTCGTCGATGAAGACGTCGAGCACACCCGTATCGGAGAAATCGAGCAATGTGGTGAGCAACGTGAGCGACGACAAAGGTTCTTCGCCGCGCGCATGGGCCAATGCCACGGCGCTTGCCAGCAACGTACCGCCCACGCAAAAGCCCAACGCGTTGACCTTGGGTTGACGCGTAATTTCGGAAGCGACGGCAAGCGCGCGCAAGACGCCATCGTTGAGATAGTCGGGCCAAGCCGCCTGATCGGATGCGTCGGTATCGCTGGGCAGCGGATTGCGCCACGACACCAGGAACACGGTATGGCCGTGCTGCACCGCGTGTCGCACAAACGAGTTCTCGGGTTGTAGATCGAGTATGTAGTATTTATTGATGCAAGGCGGCACGATAACCAACGGCCGCGTGTGCACCTGACCCGTGAGCGGTGCGTACTGAATCACCTGCATCAGGGGGTTCTGATACACCACCGAGCCGGGCGTGGTGGCCAGATCGCGGCCCACTTCAAAGTGTGTATCGTCGGTCTGGCTCATGCGCCCCTTGCCGATGTCTTCGACCAGGTTTTGCAGGCCGCGAGCAAATGACTGCCCGCCCGTTTCCAGCATGAGCTGCTGTACATCGGGGTTGGTGAGCACGAAGTTAGAGGGTGCGGTGGCCTCAAGCCACTGCATGATTGTGAAGCGCAGCCGGTTACGCAGGCTTTCGTCGATTTGTGCCACATCGACCATGCGATTGAAGGCCTGGCCCGACAACTGCCAGATATGCGCGTTCAGTAGCGCATAGGGGTTCGCTTTCCAGGCGTCGCCATGGAAGCGCCGATCAGCCGGCAGGCTGAGTTGCCCGCTTTGAGCCTGTTGAAGAAGAGCGGCGTACGCTTGCGAGAACTCCGCCTGAATCTGCGCGAGCGCTTCAGGCGCGAGGGGTACGGCGCCGGGCCACGACGGGGAGGAAGGAATTCTCACTTTCTGATACACCTTGAAATGCTAAAACTACGGTCGTCTTGTTTGGCCTATGGTGGAATGCCGGCTCAAAGCTGTCAATCAGGGTAAGTCGTAGGGCGGCGGCGCTTGCGCAATGGGAAACGGCCTAGCGCGCGATGGGCGAATCAAGCCAGGCGAGCGTGGCCATGCGCCCGGTCGTTGATTCACGGCGATATGAAAAGAATGAATCGGCCCGCTCATACGTACAGAGGTTCGCGACTTCAACCTCGGCTACACCCATTGCCAGCAGGCGATGGCGTGCCAGAGCACCTAGGTCGGCATGCCACTTACCGCGGGCTCGCCCCGGAACGAAATAGTCGGCTGCGGCGATATCGGTTTCCACGAACGCCTGATGCACTTCGGCCCCCACCTCAAAGCTTGCCTGACCGATGCACGGCCCCACCCAGGCGCGCCAGCGTGCTACTGGAAGGCGCGCGGTCAGCGCAGCAAACGTGGCCTCGAGTACGCCGCCCGCCAGGCCCCGCCAGCCGGCGTGAGCGACGCCGATCGCCCTACCGTTGCTGTCGGCGAATACGACTGGTGCACAATCGGCCGTCATGATGGCCAGCACGCATCCAGTTTGTACCGTGATGGCCGCATCAGCGCGCGGGATGGAAGACGGTGACGGGCCGTTGAGTTCCACCACATGTGTACCGTGCACCTGCTCAAGCCAGCAAGGCGCGCTGGGCAACCCGCCTTCCAGGCGTTGCCGATTTTGCCGTACCGCCTGCGGATCGTCACCCACATGAAGGGCCAGATTCAACGACGCCCAGGGATGCTCACTGACGCCGCCGGCGCGCGTAGTGCACCCATAGCGCACGCCTGGCCAAGGTGTACCGGAAATCGGTAGTGTCATGCCTTGGCACCAGGGTGCCACTCCACCCCATCAAGCACGTTGGTGAGATCAGCGGGCAGTTCGGTTTCAAATGCCACTGTTCCCGTACCTGCCGGGTCGTCGAACGACAACGCGCGCGCATGCAGCATCTGGCGCGTAGCGCCACCCACGGCACGCCCACCGTACAAGGCGTCGGCAACCAACGCGTGGCCGCGACTGGAAAGGTGCACACGGATCTGATGGGTGCGGCCGGTTTCGAGGCGGCACGCCACCTGGGTCACCCAGGCGCCGTCGGCGGCGCGGCCTTGGCGGATGGCGGTGTAATGGGTAACGGCGGGCTTGGGGGCCACAGGGCGCTCGACCGCCATGCGTACCGGCACGCCGGGGTCGCGCCCGATAGGCTGATCGATAGTGCCTGTGCCGCTAAGTTGGCCATGAACCAAGGCGACATACTCGCGGTGCACCGTACGCGCCTGTAGCTGACGCACCAGGTGAGTCTGGGCCACCTCGGTACGCGCTACGACCAAGATGCCCGAGGTGTCTTTGTCGAGGCGGTGCACGATACCCGCACGCGGAATCCGGGCAAGCTCGGGGTAACGGTGCAACAAGCCGTTTAGCAAGGTGCCGTTCCAGTTGCCTGCGCCGGGATGAGTGACCAGACCGGCGGGCTTATTGACCACCACCCATTGCGCACTTTCGGCTACAACGTCAAACGCGACGGGCTCAGGCACAAATGCGGTATCTTCTGGGGCGGGCTGCGGTGTCACGGCAATGATGTCGCCGGGCCCGACAGTTTGCCGGATGCGAGCGGGAGCGCCATTGAGCAGTACATGGCCCTCTTCGATCCAGGTCTGAAGCCGGCTGCGACTATGTTCCGGCAGTAATTTGGCCAAGATTTTGTCGAGCCGGTCGGACGCAGATGTAGCGCCCAGGCGATATTCCAGGGTGTCGTGCTTGCACATGAAGATCGATCATATAATTCACAGGCTATGCTAACACCGAGGACGCTTACGTGACATTGACCCCATCCACCGCAATGCGTCGGCTTCGCCATGCTGCCGTCATATTCTTCATGGCAACACTCGTCGCGGCATGCGGCACGGTGAAGCCCGAAAAAGATCCTACTATTGGTTGGAGTGCAGAGCGGCTCTATCGCGATGCACGTGAGTCAATGAGTGCAGGAACCTGGAGCACGGCCCGCGAGCGGCTCGAAGCTATTGAGGCACGCTACCCCTTCGGCACGTACGCGCAGCAGGCGCTTATAGATCAGGCCTATATCAACTGGCGCGACGAAGAGCCGGAACAAGCGCTGGCCGCCATTGATCGCTTCGAGCAACAGTACCCGAACCATCCGGGCAGCGACTACATGCTGTATCTGAAGGGGCTGATCACGTTCACGCCGCCCAGCGCGCCGTTCAGCCGCTTCACGGGTCAAGACCCCGCAGAGCGCGACCCGAAGGGCCTGCGTGAATCGTATGAGTCATTCAATCAGCTGCTGGAGCGCTACCCCGACAGCCGTTACGCCGCCGATGCCCGTAAACGCCTCACCTGGCTGGTCGACACGATTGCGCGCAATGAAGTGCATGTGGCCGAGTACTACTACCGCCGAGGCGCCTACATTGCCGCCGCCAATCGGGCGCAAACCGTGATCACCGACTTTCAAGGGGTGCCGGCTGCAGAGCGCGCGCTCTACATCATGTATCTCTCGTACGACAAACTGGGCCTTGAAGGGCTACGCGACGATGCCAAGCGCGTGCTCGACTTGAACTACCCCAACACGCAGTACTACGAGCAAGGCCTCGACGAGCAGGTCAATTACTGGAACCCAATAAACTGGTTCTAAGTTTCAAGGCGTCACTGGTACTTCGCACAGGCCCTCAGGGGCCTGTTTTCGTTCCAGGAACTCGCGCGCCTGTGCCACGTCGCGCGTGCGCGCAAAAGGCGGCAGGCCGCGCCACAGCAGCTTGCCGTAGCGCTTCTCGACCATACGGGCGTCGGCCACCAACAGCACACCCCAGTCGGCCTCGGTTCTGATTAGCCGCCCTGCCCCCTGCTTGAGCGCGATGGCAGCTTCAGGCAACTGGTATTCCATGAAGGGGTTGCCACCCCGTTCGCGACAGGCGCGAATGCGCGCTTCAAGCACCGGATCGTCGGGCGGCGCAAACGGCAGCTTGTCGATCGCAACCAACGTGAGCGCGTCGCCCGGCACATCGATGCCTTCCCAAAAACTTGCGCTGCCCACGAGCACGCCGTTGCGCGCCTCGATGAATCGTTCGAGCAGCACGCGGCGCGACAAATCGCCCTGCCGGAAGAGCTGCCGCTCAATGTCGTGATCGTCGAAGTGCTCCTGGAGCAGGTCGGCCAGGTGATCGACCGACCGTAGCGTTGTACAGAGCACCAGCACGCCACCCGGGCACGCCTCAATGAGCGGCACCAGCGTCTTGGCAAAGCTGATGTTGAAGTCGCGCGAATGGGTTTCCGGTAGACCGGCGGGCACGCACAACAAGGCCTGGTTGGGATAATCGAAGGGCGACTCCCAGCGAGCGGTGCGAGCCTCCCACAACCCCAGCTGCCGTGTGAAGTGGCCGAAATCTCCGTGTACAGAGAGTGTGGCCGAGGTGAGCACCCAGGCCTGGTCGGCAGAACGGTAACGCGAGAAAACCTTGTCGACTGAAAGCGGCGCACTGTGCAGCCGGAAATGATGGGTGCCCTGCTCGACCCACCGTACGGCGTCACCCGCCTCGCTACGGCGTTCAGCCAGTGCGTCATTGCCCTGGCGGTCGGGCTGACTCCACTGGAACAAGCGGGCCCGCAGTTCCAGCGCAGTGCGCGCCGCGGCGGCCAGATCGGGATGTTTTTCCGCCACGGCATCAAGCAGGCTCACCGCCCGGTCAAGCGCCTGCAGCAGGTCGCCCAGTGCCGTGTCAAAGGCTTCCGGTTCGGGTATGGAATGGAACGCAGCCTTCTGACCCGGCAGACGTGAAACGGCCGCTGAGGCCAGACGCAATGCCCGAGTGGCCGTCTCGACAGCGCCGGCCGCCTCTGTCCAGTTCGTGGCTTCGCGCGCATGGGCGAGCCCTGCGGCCTCGAGATTGCGGCACAGATCAAGCAGCTGATGCGCCGAGACACTGCTGCCCAGGAACCGTGTGGCGATGTCGGGCAATTGATGGGCTTCATCGAAGACGACCAGATCGACGCTGGGCAGCAGATCGGTGATGCCGTCTTCGCGCAACGCCAGGTCGGCCATGAACAAGGCGTGATTCACCACCACCAGGTCAGCTTCCTGCGCCTGGCGGCGCGCCTTGAGCAGGAAGCAGTCTTTGACGTGCGGGCATTCCTGCCCGAGGCAGTTTTCGCGCGTTGAAGTCACCCGATTCCAGATGTCGGCATCTTCCGGCACCTCGACCAGGTCGCTGCGATCGCCCGTGCGGGTGCGCCCGGCGAACACCGTGATCGCACGCAGTTGCGTCACCTCGCTACGAGAACGCAGCGCCCGCTCGTCGTGCTGCAGTCGATCAAGATGGTAATGGCATACGTAGTTGCTGCGACCCTTCAGAAGGGCTACGGTAATCGGGAGTGCCAGGGCCTCGCGCAGCCGCGGTATGTCACGACGGAACAATTGATCCTGCAGCGTGCGCGTGCCGGTAGAAACCAGCACCTTCACCCCGCTTAGGAAGGCGGGCACCAGGTAGGCCCAGGTCTTCCCGGTGCCGGTGCCGGCCTCGGCGATGAGTGTGGCACGGTCGCGAATCGCCGACTCGATCGCCCTCGCCATGTCGAGCTGGGCCTCGCGGGGGCGAAAGCCGGGCGCCGCAGCCGCCAGAGGGCCTTCGGCAGAGAAAATGTGATCGAGTTCTTGCGCAAGCATGCCGGAATCATAACGCCGTGCGGGCAACCCCAAACGCGCCTTGTGGCAAAATGCCCCGTCTTACACGCAATGCACTGCTTTGACGCGACACACCATGACCCAAACAGAATTGCCGGCTGACGCCCCTGATTTCTCTTCCGACCCGCGACGCATCGTTCAACTGCTTGCCGAAGAGCTGGGCGTGCGCCCCGCACAGATCGAAGCCACGATGCAACTGCTTGATGAAGGCGCCACCGTGCCCTTCATTGCGCGCTATCGGAAGGAAGCAACGGGCGGGCTCGATGACACCGTGCTTCGCACGCTTGAAGTGCGACTGATCTATGTCCGCGAGCTGGAAGCGCGCCGCACGGCGATTCTTGAATCGATTCACGGCCAGGGCAATCTCACCCCTGAGCTGCAGGCCGAAATCGAAGCGGCCGATGCAAAGCAGCGCCTGGAAGACTTGTATGCACCGTACAAGCCCAAACGGCGCACCCGCGCACAGATCGCCCGTGAAGCGGGCCTTGAGCCTTTGGCTGATGCCATTCTTGCGCAGCCGGGGTGCGACCCAACCGAGCTGGCGCAAGGCTTCCTGAACCCTGATGCCAAGATCACTGATGCCAAGGCAGCACTGGACGGCGCCCGCGATATTCTGGCGGAACGCTATGCCGAAGACGCCGATCTGCTGGCAAAGCTGCGCGATTACCTGTGGAACACCGGCTTGCTGTACTCCACCGTGGTCGACGGCAAGCAGGAAGAAGGCGCGAACTTTCGCGACTGGTTTGAATTCAGCGAGCGCCTGCGCACGTTGCCCTCGCATCGTGTCCTGGCCTTGCTACGTGGGCGTCAGCAGGGTGCACTTGATCTACGCATCGGGCTTGAGCCTGAACTGGAAGCGCAGACGCCCCATCCCTGCATCGACCGCATTGCGGAACACCTGAAACTCGATGCCCGCTTCGATAGCGCGGCGCCCGCACGCGAACGGTGGTTGGGCGACGTGTGCCGGTGGACCTGGCGCGTGAAGCTGCTCACCTCCTTCGAAACGGAATTCATCACACGGCTGCGCGAGTCGGCCGAAGAGGAAGCCATACGCGTCTTTGCCGCCAATCTGAAAGACCTGCTGCTGGCCGCCCCTGCCGGGCCCAAGTCGGTGCTCGGCCTGGACCCTGGCATACGCACAGGTGTGAAGGTCTGCGCCATCGATGCTACCGGCAAGGTGCTCGACACCGCTACCATCTATCCGTTCGAGCCGCGCCGGGATCGTGAAGGCAGCCTACGCACGCTGGCCGCCCTGGCCACAAAACACAAGATCGAACTCGTGGCGATCGGCAATGGCACCGCATCTCGAGAGACCGAGAAGTTGGTGATCGACCTTCAAGAGCGTCATCCTGAACTGCGCTTCACTCGCGTGATGGTGTCCGAGGCGGGGGCCTCGGTGTACTCGGCGTCAGAAGTCGCATCGCAGGAGTTTCCAGATCTGGATGTCAGCTTGCGCGGTGCCGTTTCAATTGCCCGGCGTTTGCAAGACCCATTGGCCGAACTGGTGAAGATCGAGCCCAAGGCGATTGGGGTGGGCCAGTACCAGCACGATGTCAACCAGCGCGAGCTGGTACGCTCGTTAGAAGCCGTGATTGAAGACTGCGTGAACGCAGTGGGCGTTAACGTCAATACGGCGTCGGCAGCGCTGCTCTCCAAGGTCTCGGGTCTGAACGCGGGTTTGGCACGGAACATCGTTGCCTTCCGCGATGAAACAGGGGCGTTTCCTGATCGCAAGACGTTGATGAAGGTACCCCGCTTCGGCGAGAAGGCCTTTGAACAGGCGGCAGGCTTTCTGCGCATACCCGACGGGCGCAACCCCCTGGACGGCTCGGCTGTCCACCCCGAAGCCTACCCAGTAGTGGAGCGCATTCTGGCACGCATTCAGTCTGACGCCCGCAGCATCATGGGCAAGAGTGGCGCGTTAAAAGGCTTGTCGCCTTCCGACTTCACCGACGAGCGTTTCGGCGTACCGACGGTAAAAGATATTTTTGGCGAACTGGAAAAACCCGGTCGCGACCCCCGCCCCGAATTCAAGACGGCGCA
>CAZPYF010000014.1:13459-21538 GCA_964590015.1 uncultured Burkholderiaceae bacterium | reverse complement strand
CACCGCCGAAGCCGGCTTCGGCATCGGCAACGATGGGTGCGAAGTAATCAATGTAGTCGGCGTCGCCCGGCTGCTTACCTTCCATCCACTGGATCTGGTCGCAACGCGCCAGCGCATTGTTGATGCGACGCACGACTTGAGGCACCGAGTTGACCGGATACAGCGACTGGTCGGGGTACATTTCGCCGGCCAGGTTGGCGTCGCCGGCGACCTGCCAACCCGAGAGGTAAATGGCCTTCAGGCCGGCCTTGACTTGCTGCATGGCCTGGTTACCCGTGAGTGCGCCCAAGGCGTTCACGAAAGGCTCTTCGTGCAGCGACTTCCAGAGCCGTTCCGCCCCGCGCCGCGCCAGCGTGTGCTCCACGACGACGGAACCGCGCAGTCGAATGACTTCCTCGGCGGTATAGCCGCGCTTGATGCTTTGCCAACGCGGGTCTTCCGCCCAGCTTCGCTGAAGATTGCGTACTTCGTTCTCACGTGTGCTCATGATGTTTCCTCTTGATGGTGTGAAATGAAAAAGCCGTAATCGATGGCTAAAGTCTAGAGGAATGCTGCATCGCAAAGCACACATTTATCTTATATAAGACATATGGAATTTTCTTTATATATCAACGTACTGAATGATGCGTTCCGCATTACGGTAACGCTTTGCCTTTTATGGAACGCACTACGCGGCAATGCAAAATTCATTTTTCATACTACGAAACCGGTTTTTCATACCTTGGAATCCAGGCGTTAAAATGATGGTTTGCAAGCTTTACCTCCATGTCAGATCAAACCCTCTCCCAGGCGCCCTTGGGGCGCGAAGTCAGCTACCCCGAGCGATACGATCCCGCCCTGCTTTTTCCCATTGACCGAGCGCCGAACCGGGCCACGCTGCAACAGCCTGGCCGCTGGTACGGTGCCGACATCTGGAACGCTTATGAAGTGTCGTGGCTGAACCCCCGCGGGCTCCCCAGGGCGGCATTGGCGCGATTCATCGTTCCGGCCGATAGCCCGCATCTGATCGAGTCCAAGTCTTTCAAGCTATACCTGAACTCGTTCAACGAAACGCGGTATGAAAGCGCGGAAGAGGTGGCGGCCATTATGCAAGCCGACCTGAGCCGAGTAGCCGGCGGCGAAGTAGACGTATGGCTGGACGATAATCTCGCCCAGTACAGCGCGACATGTTCGCCCCTGGCGGGTATATGTCTCGACGGCTTGGACGTCGCCATCGACCAATACCAGCCGAATGCCGCCTTGCTGCAGCCCGCCGTCGGCCACACCGTCGTGACCGAAACGCTCGTCAGCAATCTACTGAAGTCCAACTGCCCCGTCACGGGTCAACCCGACTGGGGCAGCGTGCAGGTGCGCTATACGGGGCCACGCATTGACCACGTGAGCCTTCTCAAGTACATCGTGTCGTTTCGCCGACATACCGAGTTCCACGAGCATTGCGTGGAGCGCATGTATTGCGATCTGTGGCAGGCCGTCAAGCCCGAGTCATTGTTTGTGATGGCGCGCTACACGCGCCGGGGTGGGCTGGACATCAACCCGTGGCGTAGCAGCCACCCCGTAAAGGTCGATGACGACCGTACGCCGCGCCAATAATGCTTAGGCAGCGGCCATCGTGCCGCGATTAACGGCGGCCCGCCCAACGGCCACGGCCAACAAGGCCGCCGCAAGAAAACTCAGGCCGGCGCCCATCCACGGGCCACGTGTCAGGCCCACGTCGAGCATGATGCCGAAGCCCACCGGCGCCAGCGATGCCCCCACGTCCATGCCCGAGTACACCAGGCCATACACCGTACCCGTAGCCCCTTTGGGCGTGACACGCCGGATCAGCATGTCGCGCGAAGGACCGGCTACACCGGAGAAGAAGCCGGCCAGCGCGACGAAAACCAGCGCCAGAGCCGAGCCGACCCAGCCGCTTGCAAGCAAAGCGAAGCACACGGCCGCCAGCACGAGCGTGACAAACACAATGAACTCGCTGCGCGGTGTGCTGGAAACCACAAAGCCGCCGGCGATCATGCCTACGGCTGCAGCCACCATGTAGCCCGACAACGCGGTACCGGCCAGCATCTTGTCGATGTCATACACGGTGCCCAGCATGGGGATCGTGTAGTTCTGAATAGCGGAAAGCGACACTGAGGAAAAGGCGAAGAACAGGAACGCCCCCCAAAGCGCGGGCTGAGCGGCGAGTGTAACGAGCGTACTGCCCACGCCTTGGCGAGACAAATCGGATTTACTTGTGGCTGAAGGTGAGGCAGCGGCCGCTTTCGCATCTGTCTGCACATCGGCGGTGTCGCGGGCGTCGTGGTCTTCATTGCGGCCGGCGAGCAGGTCGCGGCCGAGCCATGTCATGAGCAATACCACCGCCACGAGAGCCGATGCCGCAGCCGCCGCAGTGCGCCAGTCGCCCCAATGTATGAACGCCCCCATGAACAGGGGCGCCAATGCCCAGCCCAGATTGCCCGTCAGCCCGTGTGTACTGAAGCCGTGCCCCAGCCGCTTCTGGCTGACGCGATGGTTCAGAATGGAGTAGTCGACAGGGTGGAACACCGAATTGCCGATGCCCCCGATCGCCGCAGCGGCCGCCAGCATGGCATAGCCGCCCGAAGAGGCAATGAGAAGCCCGGAGACCACAAAGCAGCCCAGCCCGAAATTCAGAACCGGGGCCGGCCCGATGCGGTCGACAATGAAGCCCGATGAAGCCTGCCCGATGGACGAGACCAGGAAGAAAATGGAGGCGAGCAGCCCCAGTTGCGCGAAGTCGTAGCCGTACTCATGAGCCAGCGATAGGTATAGCGTGGGTATGACCAGCTGAAAGAAGTGCGAGCATGCGTGGGCACTGCCGACTAATGAAATGATCGACCAGTCGCGGCGGCGCACATGCGCATCGTCTGGAGCCGCAACTGTCGGTACCGAGGCACTCATCGCAACGATATTCCTAAGAGATTTGAGAGCGGTCGCGGATTTCAGGCCACGCCCGCCTGAGGTAATAGCACATCGACCATACGGTTAGTACGGCCGCCACCACAATCAGGGCTTGGCCCACGAGGACAGTGGGTATGCCGTATAGGGCCTGCCCGTACAGCAGGCATGGAATCGCCACCATTTGAGCAGCGGTTTTGAACTTGCCCAGCCAATGAACCGCAACGCTTCCGCTGGCGCCGATTTTGGCCATCCATTCACGCAGCGCGGAGATGGTGATTTCGCGCCCTATGATGATCAATGCAATGAAGGAATCCACCCGCCCCAGGTCGAGCAAGATCAATAACGCTGCGCACACCATGAGCTTGTCGGCCACAGGGTCGAGGAATGCGCCGAAGCTTGAGGTTTGATTCCAACGACGCGCCAGCCAGCCGTCGAACCAGTCGGTAAGCGCCGCAATGACGAAGAAGGCCGCCCCGACCGCATCACGCGTGCCCTCGGAGATCCACGTGGTAGGTACGTAGTAGAGCGCGACGATCAGCGGAATCATCGCAATGCGCAACCACGTGAGGGCGATAGGCAGATTGAATGGCATATCGGAATACTACCTCATCGTCTGTGTATCGCGGGCGCTCGCCTGCAAGCGGTATTAGCGAAGCGCCTGGTAGATACGTTCGGCCAGTTCGTCGGAAATGCCTTCCACGGAGCGCAGGTCGTCGATGCTGGCATCCACCACGCCCGAAAATCCACCGAAGCGCGCCAGCAGCCGTTGGCGGCGGCGCGCACCAATTCCCTCAATTTCTTCCAGTCTCGACACGGTGCGTGCCTTGGCCCGCCGGGCTCGCATGCCCGTGATGGCAAACCGATGGGCTTCATCACGAATTTGAGCAACCAACAGTAGCGCCGGCGATTCCACGCCCAACAGCAGCGGCTCACGTGCATCGGCAAACAGCAGGGTCTCGAGGCCGACCTTGCGCCCTTCCCCTTTTGCTACACCCACCAGAACACGGGTATCGAGGCCCAATTCCACAAAGACCTGCCGAGCGATTTCGACCTGACCCTTGCCTCCGTCGATGAGCACGACATCGGGTAGCGGCGCGTCGCCGTCGGCAACACGCGTAAAGCGTCGCGACAGCACCTGACGCATGGCGGCATAATCGTCACCGGGCGTGATGCCCGCGATGTTGTAGCGACGATACAGCGACGACTGCATGGCGTGATGCTTATACACGACGCACGACGCCTGCGTGGCCTCGCCCGCCGTATGGCTGATATCGAAACACTCGATATGCAGGGAATCGAGCGATGCGGCATCGGTATCGAGGTTCAGCACTTCCGCCAGTGCCAGCGTACGCGCTTCACGCGCGCCGGATTCGCTCAATGAGCGCGCCAACGCCAGCTCGGCGTTCTTCATCACCTGCTCCAGCCAGGTCTTGCGTAAGCCCTGCGGCCGAACGATCAGCCGCGCCTTCACGCCGGTCTGTTCGGCCAGCAAGTCAAGCAGTTCAGCGTCAGAGAGTTTGTGTGAGCACACCAACACCGGCGGCATCAAGCTATCGATGTAGTGCTGCGCCACGAAGGCCGCCAGCACATCGGCCGGGCTGTCGTCAACGGTGTGTGAAGGAAAGAAGGCCTTGTCGCCCAGATGACGCCCGCCACGCACCATGGCCAGGTTCACGCAGGTGCGCCCACCAGAAGCCACGACCCCGATGATGTCGACATCATCGGTACCGATCTGCTCCATCGACTGTTGCTGCAGTACCCGTGAAAGCGACCCCATCTGGTCGCGCAACATCGCCGCCTGCTCGAAGTCGAGCTGTTCCGACGCGGCGAACATGCGGCTTTCAATATCTTTAAGCACGTCATCGGCATGGCCATCGAGAAACCGTATGGCCCGCTCGACGTCGGCCTGATAATCTTCGGCCGAGATCAGATCGACACACGGCGCCGAACATCGGCCGATCTGGTGCAACAGGCATGGGCGTGAACGGTTTGCGAACACGCTGTCTTCGCAGGTGCGCAACCTGAAGACCCGCTGCAGGATCTGAATCGTTTCGCGCACGGCCCAACTATTTGGGTAGGGCCCAAAGAACCGCCCTTTTCGGCTCGTAGCCCCCCGGTAGTACACGATACGCGGGTACTCATGCCCGCTGAACATCAGGTAGGGGTACGACTTGTCGTCGCGAAAGAGAATGTTGTAGCGCGGCTTGAGCCGCTTGATCAGGTTGTTCTCGAGCAGCAGCGCTTCGGCCTCGCTGCGCGTAACGGTCACTTCCAAGCGCACGACCCGCGCCACCATATGGGCAATGCGCGGGCTGCTGGCGGTTTTCTGAAAATAGGAACTGACGCGACGCTTCAGGTCGCGAGCCTTGCCGACGTAGAGCACCTCACCCTGGGCGTCGATATGACGATAGACGCCCGGTAAGTGAGGCAAATCAGCCAGATAGGATTTGAGATCGAATGCGTCGGGCATACTGATATTGCGTATCGTGCTGCAAGGTGTGCCAATCGGCGGCGGGAACCCGTGGCATGAGCCTGCGCAAGCGGGCCGCCGATTCCGCGCAAGGCGTGTGCTGCAGGTGCTGTAGCAGTTCATCGGCCAGATCGGGGCGGTTGCACACCAATACCATATCGCAGCCTGCGGCCAGCGCAGCGTTGGCACGGGCAAGGATATCGCCGGCAACCGTCGCGCCTTCCATGGTGAGGTCGTCAGAGAACACTACACCTTCATAACCCAGACGCTGACGCAAAATCTGCTGCACCCACACCGCCGAGAACCCGGCCGGTGCCGAGTCGATCTTGGGGTAGATGACGTGGGCCGGCATGACTGATGGCAACACCAGGTCGCCAAGCCACGTGTATGGTGCGGCGTCTTCGCGAAGGATGTCTTCAAGGCTGCGCTGGTCTACCGGAATCTCGTGATGAGAGTCGGCTTCAACGGCGCCATGCCCGGGAAAATGCTTGCCGCAAGCGGCCATGCCGGCCTTTCCAAGACCCTGGATCAGCGCCCGTGCCAACGAAGACACGATCTCGGGGTGGCGGTGGAAGGCTCGGTCACCGATCACCTTGCTAACTCCGAAATCAAGATCCAAGACCGGCGTGAAGCTGAGATCAACGCCACAGGCGCGCAGTTCTGCGGCGAGTATATAGCCCACGGCGGTGGCCGCCTGAAGAGCGCCTTGCGAGTCGTCTTCCCACATTTTGCCCAAGGCCTGCATGCTCGGCAGTTCCGTGAAGCCATCGCTGCGAAAGCGCTGCACGCGACCACCCTCATGGTCAACGGCGATCAGTAAGGGCTCGCTACGCACTTCGTGAATCTGGGCACACAACGCGCTCAGCTGCGCACGATCGGCAAAGTTGCGGGAAAACAGGATCACGCCGCCCACGAGCGGGTGCCGCAGGCGTTCGCGTTCGTGGTCGGTAAGGGTATGGCCTTCGACGTCGACCATCACGGGGCCGAGCGGCAATGAGGAAACAGATGCGTTCATTTGGATTCGACCACCACATAGGCGGCTACGATGTCATGTTCGTCGGTCACGGAAACGTGAGCGACACCGAAGCGCTGTGCATACCAGCTTGCCAGCGGCTCAGAAAGCTTCACATAAGGGCGGCCGCCCGGGGCGTTTAGCGTCTGCATGCGCGACCACGCCATAGGCGAGTGCATACCCAGGCCGATGGCCTTGGAGAACGCTTCCTTGGCCGCAAACCGGGTCGCCAGGTAGCGGATGCCACGACGCGGGTCGCGCCGGTAGCGCCGTTCGAAGGTTTCGATTTCGGCGGGGCCCAGAATACGGCGTACGAAGCGCTCGGGGTGACGATCAAAGACGCCCTGCACCCGATCAATGCGCAACAGATCCGTACCAATACCCGCGATCCGGGCTTCGCCTGGCTGTGCCGGCATACCGCCGCTCCCTGGTAAATTCCCAAGCCCGCATCATACCGTGCCGGCTGGAAGCGGCGGCGCCCCGATCGTTAACGTGGGCGCTTGTCGATGACGCGGCGCGCCTTGCCCGTAAGGGTGCGTTCAACCTGGCCCGGGGGCTGTACGGTGATTCGGGCGCTAATGCCAACGTAGTTCTTCAGCGAATGGCCGAGGCGCTGGCCGAGCATCTTGCGGTCGTCATCGCCCATATCGGCGCATTCGGCCCGCAGCTCGGTAAGCACTTCCACAGCATCCATATTGCCTTCGCGCGTCAGAACCAACTGGTAATGGGGCGCCAGTTCAGGCATCTTCAAAACCAGTTCTTCAACCTGTGTGGGAAACAGGTTCACGCCGCGAATGATCAGCATATCGTCGCTTCGGCCCGTGATCTTGCCGATACGACGCATGCTGCGAGCCGTGGGTGGCAGGAGCCGGGTCAGATCGCGCGTGCGATACCGAATGACCGGCATGGCTTCCTTGGTGAGCGACGTGAAGACCAGTTCACCGGATTCACCTTCGGCCACCGGCTCGCCCGTGTCGGGGTCGATGATTTCCGGGTAGAAATGGTCTTCCCACACCACCGGGCCGTCTTTGGCCTCAACGCACTCCATGGCGACGCCCGGCCCCATCACTTCCGACAAGCCGTAAATATCCACGGCATCCAGGCCCGAATGCGCTTCGATGTCTTCGCGCATACGCCCCGTCCAGGGTTCTGCACCAAAGATGCCGATACGCAACGATGAATCCTTGGGGTCCATGCCCTGGCGCAGCATCTCTTCCATGATGTTGCAGAAGTAGGACGGCGTGACCATGATGATGCGCGGCTCGAAGTCGCGTATCAGCTGCACCTGTTTTTCCGTTTGCCCGCCCGACATGGGCACAACCGAACACCCCAGGCGCTCGGCGCCATAGTGCGCGCCCAAACCGCCTGTGAACAGCCCGTAGCCATATGCCACATGCACGATATCGCCGGGGCGCCCGCCTGCGGCCCAGATCGACCGGGCGACCAGGTCGGCCCAGATGTCGATATCGCGCTGCGTGTAGCCCACGACGGTAGGCTTGCCGGTGGTACCGCTGGAGGCGTGGATACGCACGACCTTCTCGCGCGGCACGGCAAACATGTCAAACGGATAGTTGTCGCGTAAGTCGCCCTTGGTTGTGAAAGGGAACTTGGACAGGTCGGACAACGACTTCAGGTCGCTGGGATGCACGCCGGCCTCGTCGAAGCTCTTGCGGTAGTGCGG
>CAZPYF010000014.1:0-13449 GCA_964590015.1 uncultured Burkholderiaceae bacterium | reverse complement strand
CCGCAGCGTCCATTTCAGCCGTTCGAGCTGCAATGCGCGCAGTTCGTCTTGGCTCGCGTGTTCGATTGGGTCGCGACCCCTTTTCATTTCCGACATGACTGTCTCCTGCCTCGTTCCGGTCTATGTTTTATGTCTTTGCTCAGGGGGTATTCACGCGTCAGCCGATTCCACCACATTGCCCTTGATACGGTATGAGCGCCCGCGGAATATGGCTATGGCCTTGCTATCTTGATTAGTGACGTGAACGTCGTAAATACCGGTACGCCCGGCCAACGAGTACTCCACGGCCTTGGCTGTGAGCAGATCGCCTTCAAACGCAGGGGCCAGATAGTCGATTGTGCAGCCCGAGGCCACGGTTACCAGGTTGCGCGAGTTACAGGCAAAGGCGAACGTACTGTCGGCCAGCGCAAAGATGAAGCCGCCGTGGCAGGTCTTGTGGCCGTTGAGCATGTCCGCCCTGACGGGCATGCTCATGGTTGCCCCGCCCGGCTCCACCGCCACAAGCTTCGCCCCCAGTGCCTGCGACGCCGTATCGCGCGCGTACATTGACTCGCCGGTAAGTTGGGCGAGTGCGTGCGGGTCTTCTGGAATCGTGTCGCGCGCGGCGTCAGCCGTGCTATGTGCCGTTTGCATTATTTTCCCTTGAATACGGGTTGGCGTTTTTCCAGGAAGGCCATAACGCCTTCCGCATAATCATCGCTGGCACCCAATTCACGCATCATGTCGCGTTCGAGGTCGAGCTGGGCATCGAGCGTATTGCCCAGACTCTGCTGAATCGCACGCTTCGTGAAGGCCAAGCCCTTTGTGGGCGCCTGCGCAAAGTGCTGTGCCAACGCGTCGAGCCGGCTTTCGAGCTCGGCGTCGGGCACACATTCCCAGATCAGCCCCCACTGCAGTGCCTGCTGAGCCGAAAGCTTGTCGCCCAACATGGCCAACCCCATCGCGCGAGCGCGACCCACAAGCCGCGGCAGCGCATAGGTACCGCCGGTGTCGGGAACGAGCCCAAGACGGCAGAATGGCTGAATGAAGCTGGCGGATTCGGCTGCGACGACGATATCGCCGCCTGCAAGGGCCAGGTTCGCCCCTGCCCCGGCCGCCACGCCGTTGATGCCGACGACCACCGGCACGGGCAACGCGTTCAAGCGACGAATGAGCGGGGCATAGTACGTTTCAACGGTTTCGCCCAGGTCAAGGCGGCTACCATCGGCCGGCGGCTGACGCTCCGAGAGGTCTTGCCCCGCGCAGAAGCCACGACCGCGGCCGGAAATCACGAGCACCCTGGCATTGCCCTGCTCGACACGGGCCAATGCTTCGGCCAGTTCACCGTGCATGTCGGCGGTGAAGCTGTTGAGCTTGTCAGGCCGGTTCAGCCAGATGCGGAAGACGCCGCCCTCTTCCTTGAATTCGATATTCTCGTAACTCACCCGAATCTCCTTTTGTGGGTTAGGCGTGCCAGCGGGTCTGCACCACGCGGAAACGGTTAGCCACGAAGGCGGAGTCGGACAAAGCCGCGTTGGCGGCCGGGTTGGCACCGGTTCCATGGAAGTCGCTGAATGCTGCGGTCTGATTGACGAACACGCCGCCGGTCAGGTTCAGTGAGAGCGACACGCCCGCGCGTTCTGCGGCTGCTCGCATACGCTCGCCCACCGCTTCGTCGGTGGTGTAGCCTGCCAGCGTGAGCGCGCCGTGCTCGGTAGCGGTGTCGCGCGCCACGGCAATACTCTGCTCCGTGGAGTCGGTGGCCACAATGAATACGATGGGGCCGAACCATTCCCGGAAGATCCGGCTGTCGTTCGCGTCGGCTTTGAGCAGCAACGGCGTGCGGACTCGCGCGTCGGCATGGGCCGGATGCTCGAGCGAGCGGCTGTCGCACAACACAGGCAAGCCCAGGGCACGCGCTTCATCGATACGTTGGGCGGTGGCCTCGCTCTGGATCGCGCCAGTGAGCTCGACCGCCTTGGCCGGGTCGCTCATCGTGCGTTCAACGGCCTGCGCCAGCGCTTGCGCCACCTCATCGAAACTCATATGGCCCTCGGCGGTGCGGATGCCGTCGCGGGGAACATAGACGTTCTGCGGTGCCGTACACATCTGACCCGAGTACAGACTGAATGAAAACGCTAGATTGCGCGCGACACCCTTGATGTCTTCCACCGAATCAATAATGACCTGGTTCACGCCGGCTTTCTCGGTATAGACCTGCGCATGACGGGCGTTGGCTTCGAGCCAATTGCCGTTTGCGCTGCTGCCGGTGAAGTCGATGATACGAACCGCCGGGTTCATGGCAAGCTTTTGTGCCGTGTCGTCGTCCGCGCCATGGGCGGCCAGCTGAACTACGTTAGGATCGAAACCGCCTTCCGCCAAGACTTCGCGCGCCACCTGAACCGTGATGGCCAGTGGCAGGATCGCACCCGGATGGGGCTTGACGATCACGGGGTTGCCGGTAGCCAGGCTCGCGAACAGGCCAGGGTAGCCATTCCAGGTCGGGAAAGTCGACACACCGATAACCAACGCGATGCCGCGCGGCACGATCGTGAATCGCTTTTGCATACGCAGTGGCTCATGCTTGCCTTGTGGCTTCTCCCAGTCAGCGAGCTCGGGAATGCGCGACATCTCTTGCCAAGCGTAGGTCACGGCCTCGAGACCACGATCTTGTGCGTGAGGGCCGCCCGCCTGGAAGGCCATCATGAAACCCTGCCCGGTGGTGTGCTGAACCGCATGAGCGATCTCAAAGCTACGTTTATTCAACCGCTTCAGCACTTCGAGGCTCACGCCCACCCATGCCTTGGGCCCGGCATCGCGCCAGCTTTCCAGCGCTTCGCCGGCTTGCTGTACCAGCACATCGGCTTCAACCTTGGGATACCGGATGTCAAGATCAAAGCCGAACGGGGAACGCTCGCCGCCCACAGTGCCGTTTGCACCGGGCTGGTCTAGCGGGAAGTCTTTGCCCTTGAACGCCTCAAACGCCAGGCGACCGTCTTCAGCCGCTGTTTCACCATACACGCGCGGGCTCGGCGACTCGGAAAACGGGCTCCAATAGCCACGGCTCGCGGCGGCAGCAAGTGCCTGCTCAAGAACCTCGCGATTGCTTTCGAAAAAATCCAACGACACGTTGACGTCTCCTATTCAGGTTTCCTGATCGAAATCGATCAAGACCCGGTCAGTAACCGGAAAACTCTGGCAGCTCAGCACGAATCCTCGTGCCACTTCGTAGTCTTCAAGTGCAAAGTTGGCGTCCATGTCGACCTCCCCTTCCACCACTTTGCAGCGGCAGGTGGAACAGACGCCCCCCTTGCATGAGTACGGCAATTCCACCCCTTGGGCGATTGCCGAATCAAGCAGGCTATCTTTATTCTTCTCTATGACCAGATTGCGGGTCACGCCGTCGAGCACGATAGTGAGCTCGCATTGTTCGCCGGGCGCCTGGCGGGCTTCCTGGCCGGTACGTAGCGCACGCGGCCCCTTGGGCGAACCAAACAGCTCGAATTTGATCTGCTCTTTAGCCAGCCCGTTGCTTTGCAATGCCGCGATGACCGACTCGGTCATGTCTTGCGGCCCGCAGACAAAAGCGTAATCGATCAATGCCGGGTCAAGCCAGCGTTCAAGCAGTTGCTCCACCTTTTCGCCATCGAGACGCCCGTTGAACAGATCAATATCTTGATGTTCGCGGCTCATGACATACACCACCGAAAGGCGCGTCATGTAGCGATTCTTAAGATCTTCGATCTCTTCGCGAAACAGCACGGCCGACGAGGCACGATTGCCGTAGAACAGGGTGAAGCTAGACTCGGGCTCCGTATCGAGCGCCGTTTTAACCAGCGACAGAATCGGCGTAATGCCGCTGCCCACCGCGAAGGCGGCATAGTGGCGCGATTGTTCCGGCGAGAACGGAACCGTGAAGTGACCATCGGGCGGCATCACGTCGACTTGGTCGCCCGGCTGCAACTGTGCATTCGCCCAGGTGGAAAATGCACCGTCGTTCAGGCGCTTGATCGCCACCCGCAACAGGCCATCGTGCGGGGCAGCACAAATGGAGTACGAACGGCGCAATTCCTGGCCGTCGATGTGGGTACGAAGGGTCAGGTACTGCCCGGGGCGAAAGGCATAGGCTTTCGAGAGTGCTTCGGGCACTTCGAACGTGACCACAACTGCATCACGCGTGTTGCGCGCCACCGAGGCGACTTTCAATGCTTGAAACTGGCTCATGAATTCAATGCGTCTTGAAATGATCGAAAGGTTCGCCGCAAGCATTGCAGCGGTACAGGGCCTTGCAGGCGGTGGAACCGAACTGGCTGATGAGCCGCGTGCGTGCAGAGTTGCACTGGGGGCACGGCACAGGCGGTTCGCTGCGGCGCATGATGCCGGAGACGTCGACTGCTTTTTCAGTAGGCGGGGCAATGCCGTAGGCGCGCAACGCCTCGCGGCCACGTTCGCTCATCCAGTCGGTGGTCCAGGCCGGGGCCAGCGTCGTATCGACGCGTACGTCTGCCAGGCCCTTTTCACGCAATACGCCCTTCACATCTTCGGTGATCTCGCGCATGGCCGGACACCCCGAATACGTGGGCGTGATCGTGACCACACATGTGTCGCCTTCGAAGTGCACGTCGCGCACGATGCCCAGGTCGACGACCGAGATCACCGGAATTTCAGGGTCAGGCACGGCATGCAGCCACTGCATGATCACCTGCGCGTCAGGATGTTGCGCGGCGCGGCCATGCGTGGGCGCTGTAGCGTACGTGCTCACCACGTGGCTCCGGGGTAAGTGCGCTGCAGATGCTGCATCTCGGCCAGCAGATAGCCAAGATTCTCGGTATGGCGACCGTGCACGCCCCCACGATGGGCGGCGTGGTTCGACGCTTCTGCCGGCGGCATGCGCAGCGTGGCTTCTTCCAATATGCCCGCCACGTGCGCCTCCCAGGGCTCGCGCAGGCTGGCGTGCAGCGGTGCCACGCCGCGTTCTGCAAGCTCGTGCGTGACCTCGTCGTCGATGAAAAGCTCACCGGTGTGACGCCAGACGTCATCGACGGCGTCTTGCATACGACGATGGCTGAGTTCCGTGCCGTCGCCCATGCGCACCATCAGATCGCTGGAGCGCCTCGCGTGATAGGCCGCTTCCTTGAGCGCCTTGGCGGCGATCGCTGCGACGCGCTCATCGCTTGAACTCTGCAGACGCTCG
Organism: uncultured Burkholderiaceae bacterium; assembly: GCA_964590015.1. GTDB lineage: Bacteria > Pseudomonadota > Gammaproteobacteria > Burkholderiales > Burkholderiaceae_B > Yanghanlia. Next base: position 8,276 of record CAZPYF010000014.1, on the reverse strand, counting down.
AGCAACAGGTAATGCCAGACATCAAAGACATACTGGCGAGCGATGGTGTCGCCATAGTGGCCGTTTGGCCGCTCCGCCAGCAAATAGTTGCGGTACTCAGGGGCGTCGCGCAGGTAGGCAAGCTGGTCTTCATCGCGGCCTTGGCCTTCGACTTCGCCTGCCAGCGTGAGCCACATGCGGGCCTGGCCGAGAAGATCGAGCGCCGTATTGGCCACTGCCATTTCTTCTTCCAGGATGGGGCCATGGCCCGTCCATTCGCACAGGCGCTGCGACAACACCAGGGTGGTGTCGCCCATGCGCAGCAGATATTGAAATAAAGCCTGATCCATGTCCCTTCCTTACATGTGCTTGATCTCGTCGGGCATCGGGAAAAATGTCGGATGCCGATAGACCTTGCTGTTGGCGGGATCGAAAAGAGGTTCTTTGTCGGACGGGCTGCTCGCCACGATGTCGGCCGCCCGCACCACCCAGATGCTGACGCCTTCATTACGACGGGTGTAGACATCGCGGGCATTGTTGATGGCCATCTCGGCGTCGGATGCATGCAGGCTGCCCACATGCTTGTGGGCCAAGCCATGTTGGCTGCGGATGAACACTTCCCACAGGGGCCAGGTTGAACGGCTCATGATACGAATTCCTTGAGATACGAAGATGATGCGAAGTCGCTGCGCCGCCCCGGAGGGGCCCGTGGCGCGGCAGCGGTATCGATGACGTTACGCGGCCTTGCGCGTGGCCTGCTTCTCGGCGTGAGCGGCCAAGGCTTCCCGCACCCATTCGCCGTCTTCATGCGCCTGCACTCGAGTGCGCAGCCGCTCGCGGTTGCACGGGCCATTGCCCTTCAGAACCTCGTAGAACTCCGACCAGTCGATCTCGCCGAAGTCGTAGTGCCCTCGCTCCTCGTTCCACTTGAGGTCGGGATCGGGAACAGTGAGCCCAAGGTATTCCGCCTGCGGCACAGTCTGGTCGACGAATTTCTGACGCAGCTCGTCGTTCGAGAACAGCTTGATACGCCATTGCATCGACTGCGCGCTGTTGGGGGAATCATGGTCGGGCGGGCCAAACATCATGAGCGCCGGCCACCACCAACGGTTGTACGCTTCTTGCGCCATGGCCTTCTGTTCCGGCGTGCCGTTGCGGCACATCTGGATCAGCAGATCGTAGCCCTGCCGCTGGTGAAACGACTCTTCCTTACAGACGCGTACCATGGCCCTGGCATAGGGCCCGTATGAACATCGGCACAGTGGGATCTGGTTGATGATGGCGGCGCCGTCGACCAACCAACCGATCATGCCGATGTCGGCCCACGTCAGTGTGGGGTAGTTGAAAATGCTTGAGTATTTGGCTTTGCCGGCATGCAGCGCGTCGACGAGGTCATCGCGCGAAACACCCAGCGTTTCAGCCGCGCTGTAAAGATACAGGCCGTGCCCGGCTTCGTCTTGCACTTTTGCCAGCAGTATGGCTTTGCGCTTGAGCGAGGGGGCGCGTGAGATCCAGTTGCCCTCGGGCAGCATTCCGACCACTTCCGAATGCGCGTGCTGTGAAATCTGGCGCACCAGCGTCTTGCGATAGGCGTCTGGCATCCAGTCTTTTGGCTCTACACGCACGCCGGCATCAATGCGTTCCTGGAAAGTGCGTTCAAGGCCGGTGAGTTGATCAGCGCTGCGAACCGAATCTACGCCGGTTTCCACCATCTGGGCATACATAATGAGTCTCCTTGCATGGCAGGGCGACGGCATACGGAGATGCCGCCCTATCAACTCATTATTTAATACAATATTCTTGATGTCAATCAAAAATTCGTATCGTATTGAGAGGTAAGATGGCCCGTTACGGGCGATTTGCCGGGCTCAGACCTTTATAAAATGCTCGCGGTAGTGCTTGAGTTCTTCGATCGACTCGTAGATATCGGCCAGGGCCTCATGGCGCGCATGCTTCACAAAGCTGCGGTAAACCTCGGGCTTCCAGCGCAGCGCAAGCTCTTTAAGCGTGCTGACATCCAGGTTGCGGTAATGGAAGAAAGCCTCGAGCTTGGGCATGTACTTCACCATGAAGCGGCGATCCTGGCCGATGGTGTTGCCGCACATAGGCGATTTACCCGCCGGTACATGCTGCGCCAAGAAGGCCAGCATTTGTTCTTCGGCTTCCCCCTCGGTAAGGGTCGACGCCTTCACTTTGTCTATGAGGCCGCTCTTGCCATGTGTAGACTGGTTCCATTTGTCCATGGCACCCAGCAGTTCGTCAGACTGATGCACCACAAGCACCGGCCCTTCCGCCACGAGCGTAAGATCGGGTTCAGTGACCACGGCCGCCAGTTCAATAATGCGTTCCTTTTCAGGGTCGAGCCCGGTCATTTCCATGTCGATCCAGACAAGGCGCTGTTCTTTGCCCACCATATAATCCCTTAATCGAAAAAGAGATTCTCGCATAAGCCGCCAATATGTTCACATTGCTGTTCGTTGCCTTCCTGCTTGCCGACGTGTTGCTACGCCTGTGGCTGGCCTCGCGCCAGATTCGTCATGTGCGCCAGCACCGCGAACAGGTGCCCGAGGCATTTGCCGACCGTATCGGCTTGCGCAGCCATCGACGTGCAGCCGATTACACGGTGGCCAAAATGCGTTTGGGCATCGTGGAGCGGCTGGTTGAAGCAGTAGTGCTGGTCGGCTTCACGCTGCTGGGCGGCTTGCAGTTCCTCGACCAGACACTGGCTAACCTCATCGAACACGAACTTCTGCGTCAGTTGGCCCTGATTGCAGCGGTGTTCTGCATCATGGGCGTCATCGGCCTGCCCTTTGCCGTTTACAACAAGTTCAGGCTTGAACAGCGCTTTGGCTTCAACCGCCTTACCCCGCGCCTGTTTATCGTCGATTCCCTCAAGACGCTGGTGTTGTCGCTGGTGTTTGGGGCACCGTTGGCTGCGGCCGTTTTGTGGATCATGGGCAATACCGGCCCGGCCTGGGTCTGGTGGGCCTGGGGCACATGGGTCGTGTTCAATGTCTTGCTGATCTGGCTGTTTCCCACTGTCATTGCACCGCTTTTCAACAAATTTACGCCACTTGATAACCCCGATATGGCCGAGCGCATCAACGCCCTGTTGAAACGCTGCGGGTTTTCAGTGAAGGGCCTGTATGTCATGGACGGCTCACGGCGGTCGGCACACGGCAATGCCTATTTCACGGGGTTCGGCAATGCGCGGCGCATCGTATTTTTCGATACGCTGCTTTCACGCCTGAATGGCGACGAAGTCGAAGCCGTTCTGGCGCACGAGCTGGGGCATTTCAAGCATCGGCATATCTTGCGGCGCATGCTGCTTTCCTTTGCATTCTCGCTGGTGTTCTTCGTGCTGCTCGGATGGCTGTCCGGGCAGTTCTGGTTCTATGATGGCCTGGGCGTCGTTCCACAGTTCGGGCGACCCAACGACGCGCTGGCATTGATTCTGTTCTTCCTGGCGGTGCCGGTCTTCACCTTCTGGGTCACGCCTTTGATGGCATGGATCTCACGGCGCGACGAGTTCGAGGCCGACCGATATGCCGCCAGACAGGCGTCCGGGCCGGCGCTGGTCTCAGCCCTAGTAAAACTCTACGACGATAATGCGGCCACGCTTACGCCCGACCCGTTACACTCGGCGTTCTACGATAGCCACCCTCCCGCCACTCAACGCATAGCAAGCCTGCAACATGCCCTCAACTGAGCATGCCGGTTCGTCTGGAACCGGAACATCGTCGGAACACAAAGGGCGTATCGTCTCGTCGCATGGTCGCCATTACATGGTCGAACTTGAAGACGGCAGTCTGCGCAAATGCTTTCCTCGCGGCAAGAAAGGCGGGGCGGCCGTAGGCGACTATGTGGCCGTCACCCTTCAGGGCGAAGAAGGCAGTATTGAACGCATCTTGCCGCGCAAGAACCTGCTCTATCGGTCCGACGACATGCGTACCAAGCAGTTTGCGGCGAACGTCGATCAGTTGCTCATTGTGGTGGCTTCGGAACCCATGTTTTCCGACGACTTGGCGGGGCGGGCGCTGGTGGGCGCATGGAGCGCGGGCATCGAACCTATTATCGTGCTGAACAAAGCCGACCTTCCTACGGTTTCCCACGCCCGCCACCGGCTTGAAGCGGTAGGGCAACTCGGCGTGCCGATCGTCGAGCTCAGCGCCACCGACGCCGCCGCTGCGCGACAGAAACTGCTTCCGTTATTGCGCGGGCAATGCAGCTTGCTGCTGGGCCAGAGTGCCATGGGCAAATCCACAATTTTGAACGCCTTGGTGCCCGATGCGCGAGCCCATACCCAAGAGCACTCTCAGGCATTGGGCGCTGGCAGGCATACCACCACGGCCACCCGGCTCTATCACTTGCCCGACGGTGGCACGCTCATTGATTCCCCAGGGTTCCAGGCGTTTGGCCTGCACCATCTTGAGATTCCGGATATCGTGCGCGGCTTTCCCGAATTTCGCGAACCCATAGAGCATTGCCGCTTTTACAACTGCACCCATCGCCATGAGCCGGGTTGTGGTGTACGTGCCGCGTTAGATGAAGGTGCCGTGGCACCCGAGCGCTACGCCCTCTATACGCGCCTGATAGCAGAAAACGAAGCTCGCAGCACATACTGACGAACGCGATGGGCTGACGAACGCAATGGCCTGCCGAGCCGTGGCGGCAGGCACCGACGCGTGATCGCACGCTTTCGTAGGTACCGTGGCGCACTTAAGCGTCGATCAACCCCGACGCTTCCGCCGCTGCCAGATAGTGATAGACATTCCGGATCAGGGCAGCCGTGGCGCCCCAAATGAAATAGTCGCCCCAACTAATCGAGAAGAAATAGCGCGGCAAGCCTTCGGTGGGGCGGATTTCATGCAAGTGGTGCAAGGCGGGGTTCAATAGCGTGGCCAGCGGCACCTCGAAGATTTCCTCGACTTCGCTGCGGTCGGGAACCAAGGTATAGCCTGGCTGCAACACGCCGATCACGGGCTTCATGGTGTACCGCGTTGAAGTCAGGAAGCTGGGCTGTGTGCCAAGCAGTTCAACAAAGCGCGGCTCGACGCCCACTTCTTCCCATGTTTCACGTAGCGCCGCCTGCACCGGGTCGGCGTCGGAAGGCTCGATACGGCCACCCGGAAAGCAGATTTGCCCCGCGTGGTTGTACAGATGCGAGGCGCGCCGGGTAAACAAGACATGCAGGCCGTCGGATTGTTCGATGAGCGGAATGAAAACTGCCGCCTCACGGATATCGGCATGGCCAGAAGTATCGAGGTCGAACAGGCTGGTGAACATCGGTTCGACCTGCCAAGGCACCTGCACTGAAAACGCTTTGCGAATAAACGGCAGGCGCAGCGTACCGGCCGCGAGCGGCGGCAGGCTAGGGCTGGGCACAACCGGTTGCGATGTGGGATCAAACCCCGGCTTGTGCCGAGGAAAAACAACAGGAGGAAGTGGCTTCATACCGACCAAAACGCAAAGGCACCCGCTCTGGGGTGCCTTTGTTAAAACTGAACCGCTGTAACTTATGCGGCAGTCTTTTTGCTGGAACGAACCAGCTTTTCCTTGATGCGGGCAGACTTACCAGAACGGCTGCGCAGGTAGTACAGTTTAGCACGGCGAACGTCGCCACGGCGCTTGACTTCAATGCTGGCAATCTGGGGCGAGTAAAGCTGGAACGTACGCTCCACGGCTTCGCCTGACGAGATCTTGCGAACAATGAACGACGAGTTCAGGCCACGGTTACGACGGCCGATAACCACGCCTTCGTATGCCTGCACACGCTTGCGCGTACCTTCAACCACATTAACGTTGACCACAACGGTGTCGCCAGGGCCGAATTCCGGCAAGGCTTGGCCGCCGGTCAGGCGTTGGATCTCTTCCTGTTCAAGGATTTCAATAATATTCACGATTGGCTCCGATATTCATCTTGCAAAGGGCTGATGATGGTATTGATGTGGCCCAGGCAGAGGATGACGAGATAGCCCGCTATTCTAGCAGTAATTTAGCTTCATTGGGGTTAGCGCTTAGCAGCTTAAAAGCCGCCGGCTGCGCCCAGCCACATCAGGCCCGGAATACTGGCCCCCCAGAAGATGACGAGCACGACATCGGCCAGCATGGCTTTGCGAGTAAGACCGGCATTGGGCCGAATACTACGGCGTTCTGAACGGCTGGTTCGCGGGCGCGGGGGAAACGGCCACTTGAATGGGAAATCGCCTTTGCTGGTCTTCATGTTGTGCTCCTGTTTATTCATACAGTATTAGTCACTGTATAAAAAAACAGGTATCGGTGCAAGCAAAGCTTGACGGCATCCACCTATCTGAAGCGCCATTGCAACACCTAATCGCGAGCCGTAACCAAAACACCCCGCACTAGCGGGGTGTTTGAATGACTGGCAGCGCGGCAGCTTAACGGTCGGGCTGCGGCGTAATGCGCAGGTAAGGACGCACCGCTTTGTACCCCTTGGGGAACTTCTGCTTGATGACTTCTTCATCTTGCAGGCTGGGCACAATGATGACGTCGTCGCCCTGCTCCCAGTTCACCGGCGTGGCCACACTATGGCTATCGGTAAGCTGCAGCGAATCGATAACACGCAGAATCTCGTTGAAGTTCCGGCCGGTGCTGGCGGGATACGTGAGAACCATGCGAATCTTCTTGGCTGGGTCGATCACAAACACCGACCGCACCGTGGCCGTGGTGCTGGCGTTCGGGTGAATCATGTCGTACAGGGTTGCCACCTTGCGATCGGGGTCGGCAAGAATGGGATAGTTCACCTCGCAACCTTGCGTTTCGTTGATGTCTTGAATCCACTTCGCGTGCGATTCGTTGTCGTCGACCGAGACGGCAATGACCTTAACGTTACGCTTGGCGAACTCGCCCGACACGATAGCGGTGTAACCGAGCTCGGTGGTGCAAACGGGGGTGAAGTCGGCGGGGTGCGAGAACAGCACGCCCCAGCTGTCGCCCAGGTACTCATGGAAACGGATGCGGCCGGCGGATGAGTCCTGTTCGAAATCGGGAGCTGTGTCTCCCAGACGCAGAGTAGTCATGAGGATCCTTTGTTGAGCTGAGTAAAAGACAATTATGTGCCCTTATTCAGATATAAACAAATAATCATTGATTATATGCATATATATTATATGGCTTGCCCGACATAGTCAGCGGCGATACCGCCCGCGCGAACCGTGTCGGAGTACGCCTGGGCACGCGGCAAGAGATGAGCGGCATAAAACACGGCGGTGGCAAACTTGCGTTGATGGAATCGGGTGGCTGTACCGGCTTTCTGCGCATGGTGGCAAACCAGTGCCGAACGAGCCAATTGCCAACCGGCATGCACAGTGCCCGCCAGCATGAGCAGCGGCACGCTGCCGATATAGATACCTCGTACGTCCTGGCGGGCCTGGTCGAGCACATGGCGCAACGCCGACACATAGGCGGCTACGGCAGTGTCGAGGCGCTCCGCCATCAGGGCCAACGCCGGCGCATCGTCTGAGCCGCTTGAAGCGGCTTCGCGCAGTGCAGCGGCCGTGTCTTGTATTTGCCGGCTCACCTCCAGCGCCACCGCACCGCCGTCACGCAAGATCTTTCGGCCAACAAAGTCGTTCGCCTGTATGGCGGTCGTTCCTTCGTAAATAGACAGAATACGAGCATCGCGGTAATACTGCGCGGCCCCGGTTTCTTCGATGTAGCCCATTCCGCCATGAACCTGCACCCCAAGCGAGGCCACTTCGATCGCCGATTCAGTGGAAAAGCCCTTCACTATGGGAACAAGATACTCGTACACCGCCTTGTTACTGGCGCGCTGTGCTTCATCGGGGTGGGCATGAGCTTGATCGGCCATCGCGGCGGCGCACAGTGCCGTGGCGCGCATGCCCTCGGTCAGGGAACGCATGGTGATCAACATGCGCTGCACATCAGGATGTTGATCGATCGACACGGGCCCTGGCGACCCTTCGAGCGCCTGGCCCTGCACCCGTTCGGCCGCATATGCCGACGCTTGCTGAAGTGCACGTTCGCTTAGCGCAACGCCCTGAACGCCCACGGCATAGCGCGCGGCGTTCATCATAATGAACATGTACTCGAGGCCGCGGTTCTCTTCGCCTACCAGGTAGCCGACCGCACCTTCCCCCACCTCGCCCTTACCCGATCCGTAAAAAAGAACCGTGGTGGGGCTGGCGTGTATGCCGAGCTTTTCTTCGATCGAGGCACACCATACGTCGTTACGCGCACCCGGTGAACCATCTTCGTTCGGCAGGAACTTGGGCACGATGAACAGCGATATGCCCTTCACGCCCTTGGGCGCATCG
>CAZPYF010000013.1:0-21596 GCA_964590015.1 uncultured Burkholderiaceae bacterium | reverse complement strand
CCGAGATCAAGAACGAATCTTCTTTTCTTGACGACCTCGGTGCCGATTCGCTCGATATGGTCGAGCTCGTGATGGCACTCGAAGATGAATTCGAAACTGAGATTCCCGACGAAGAGGCCGAGAAAATCACGACGGTTCAGCAGGCAGTCGATTACATCACCTCGCACAGCAAGCAGTAATATCCAAACCATCCAGGTTGGCGCACGCCGGCTGTGCGCGGCGCTATCCTCAAGGCGGTTCCCAAGGGGCAGTTCCCGAATGAGACCAGCCCGGTTTCCGGGTTGGTGTCACGGTGCGTCTGCCGCTTCGAACCGCTTTTTTTATTTTAGGAGTCATCCGTGAAACGACGTGTCGTCATAACCGGTCTTGGTATTGTTTCGCCAGTCGGCAACGATATAGATACCGCATGGGACAATATCGTCAATGGTCGCTCCGGGATCACTCGCATCACACGCTTCGACCCTTCGCCCTTTAACGCGCAGATCGCAGGCGAGGTCAAGGATTTCGACGTCACGCAATACATCTCGGCCAAAGAGGCCAAGACCATGGATACGTTCATCCACTATGGTATTGCGGCGGGAGTCCAGGCATGGCGTGACAGCGGTCTCGAAATCAACGAAGACAACGCCCACCGTGTAGGGTCCATCATTGGCTCCGGTATCGGTGGTCTGCCTCGTATCGAAGAACAACAGATCGATTATCTCGAACGGGGTGCCCGTCGCATCTCGCCGTTCTTTGTGCCCGCGTCGTTGATCAACCTGGTCTCCGGCCAGCTGTCGATCATGCTTGGCCTAAAAGGCCCCACCTACGCCGTTGTATCGGCCTGCACGACGGGCTTGCACTCTATCGGTGATGCAGCACGCCTGATCGAATACGGCGATGCCGATGTCATGGTGGCCGGGGGTACAGAATCTACGGTGTCGCCTTTGGGCGTCGGGGGCTTCGCGGCCATGCGTGCGCTTTCCACTCGCAACGACGATCCCACCACGGCATCGCGCCCATGGGACATCGATCGCGACGGCTTCGTGTTGGGCGAAGGCGCCGGCGTGCTGGTGCTCGAAGAATACGAGCATGCCCGCAAGCGCGGTGCACGCATCTATGGTGAGTTCGCCGGGTACGGCATGAGTTCTGATGCGCACCACATCACCTCGCCCGATAGCGACGGCCCCCGTCGCGGCATGCTGAACGCATTGCACAATGCGCGTGTCGACGGGCAGGAAGTGAGCTACGTGAATGCGCACGGTACCTCCACGCCGCTGGGCGACCGCAACGAAACGGTGGCCCTCAAGCTGGCGTTGGGCGACCATGCCCACAAGATCGTGGTCAATTCCACCAAGTCCATGACCGGCCATCTGTTGGGCGCGGCAGGCGGAATTGAAGCCGTGTTCACCACATTGGCCGTACACCGTCAGATTTCGCCGCCCACCATCAACATCTTCAATCAAGATCCCGAGTGCGATCTCGATTACTGCGCCAACACGGCGCGTGATATGAAGATCGATGTCGCCTTGTCGAACTCATTCGGCTTCGGCGGCACCAACGGTTCGATGGTCGTACGCCGGATCTGACCGGAACGCCCGGGGTGTGCACCGCTGCCGCCTGGTCTGTAAAGGCAACACGACTTGCCTGGATGGCCGAGGCGATGGTGTTTGCCCTGGGCGTTTGTTCCCTCGTTTACGCTGCCATCGTGCTGGCGCTGCAAGGCGCCGCATGGGGCGCGTGCGCCATTCTGTGTTTTTCCCTGGCCATTGCGCTTGTGGTCGTGCGCCTACGCGGCCGGCGAGCGCGGCCCTCGCACGTCCTGTCCTGGAATGCAGAGAGCAGCGCCTTCCGGCTTGCCGACGTGGAAGGCGATCTGACGCTTACCCGAGTGTGTTATGGGGTGGGCTGGGTTACCCTCGAGCTGCGGTCGCAGGCGCCTATAAGCCGTGTGCTGCAACTGGTTCTCTGGAAATCTGCCGTGTCCGCCCCATTATGGAATGTGCTGGCTCTGCGGGTGCAGGGCGCGTGTGCCGGAGGAACAGCCATCAGAACAAGGAAAACGCATGAACCAGCGTGATGTGGACGCCGCGCTTGTGGCGCGCGTTCAACGAGGAGACAAACGCGCATTCGATCTGCTGGTGCTGAAGTACCAACGCAAGATCATGAGGCTGCTGTCGCGCATGATTCGCGAGCCGGCCGAAATCGAAGACGTCACTCAGGAAGCCTTCATCAAGGCGTACCGGGCACTGCCCCAGTTCCGTGGCGACAGTGCGTTTTACACCTGGCTCTACCGCATCGCGATCAACACGGCGCGCAACTGGCAGGCCGCCAATAACCGGCGCCCCGTCACGTCATCGATCATTGAAATGGCCGATGGTGAAACTTTTGATGAAATCGACAACCTAACAGACATCAGCACACCGGAATCGGTACTGGCAAGCCGCCAGATCGCCGAAACGGTCACTGCCGCCATGCAGGCGCTCCCGGAAGAATTGCGTACCGCGATTCTTCTGCGCGAGATCGAAGGCATGAGCTACGAAGACATTGCCCAGAGCATGGGCTGTCCAATTGGAACCGTACGTTCCCGTATTTTCAGGGCTCGCGAAGCTATTGCCTCGCAGCTTAAGTCGGTTTTGGGAGACGATCATGACCCTGATCGTCGCTGGTAAGGAGTCATTCGAGATGCAAGCGAAGGAGCAGGAACATCAGGCTTCTCTTGAGGCATCCATTTCGGCATGGATCGACGCCGAGGCCGACATTCGGCCCGAGGATCTCGATACCCCCTATGGGCGCCAGGTATGGGACACCTATCATATGATCGGCGACGTACTGCGCAGCGAAGAACTGGCCATTCGGCCCAGCGACTTCCTGTATGCACGCATCAGTCGCGCCATCGACGAAGAGCCGCCCATTGTGGCGCCGCACCGGCTCGGCGCACGCCGCTTTGCGCGAGCAGGCTTATCCGGTTTTGCCATAGCCGCCGCTGTAGCCGCCGTGGCATGGGTGGCGCTGCCGTACTTCGCGACCGGTGAAGGCAGTGTTCCCGAAGCGCCTGTCATGGCCACCGCCGATCCGCAAGGCTTCCACGATTACGTGGCGGCGCATCGCGACATTACCGGGGTAGGGCCGGTGCGGCAGGTCTCGTTTGAGCCCGGAGCGCGTCCATGACTGGCTTCTCCGACATGCATACGAGGCCGGGGCGTCGGTCGGCCATGTGCCGCAGCCGGCGCGCCCGTGTTACGGCCGCACGGTGTATCGGTTTATTGTGGTTAGCGCTGGCCGCAGCCAGTGTGCCTTTTGCCGCCGCGCAAGCCGCGCGCGCCGAACCGGTCGCTGCCCAAGAACCCACGGCCGAGATGGCCCTCCTGCTGAAAATGCAAGACGCCGCACGCACGCTCGATTACAGCGGCATCTACACCTATCAGCAAGGCAGCACCGTGCTTTCCACAAGAGTCGTCCACATCGTCGACGGTACGGGTGAGCGCGAACGCATCTCCATGCTCGATGGCCAGCGTCGCGAGTACATTCGGCACAACGACACCACGCAGTGTCTGTTGCCCGACCATAAGGTCGTGCTGCTGGAACGCCGGGAAACCGACCGCTTTCCAGCGATACTGTTCGACGAAGGCGACCGCCTTGCGGCGCATTACGACATGCAGCTGGCTGAAACGCCGCAGCGGGTAGCGGGGCGGGAATGCCTCGATCTCGAACTCATTCCACGCGATGCACACCGCTACGGCTATCGGGTCTGTGCCGACACGGCAACTGGATTGCTGCTAAGGCTGCAAACGCACGATTCGCAGGGTGTACTGACGCAGATTGTGTTCAACACGCTCGACATCGGTAAAGGGGTGCAGTCCGAAGCCTTGAGCCCGGCGTGGAATACCAAAGACTGGGATGTCGTTGAGGTGGCCGTGCACGAGGTCGACCTTCTGTCTGAAGGCTGGCGTATTCCTTTGCCGCCCGGGTATCAGCCGCTGACCCAGGTCGCCCGCGAAATGAAACCGGGTCGCCAAGTGAAGCAGTTGGTGGCGTCTGACGGCCTTGCCGCAATCTCCGTTTTCATTGAGGCCTATGTCGAATCGGGAACCAATGCCAGCGAAGCCGGTCTGTTTCGCAAGGGTGCCATGAATGTCTATCGCAAGCGTATGGGCGATCACTGGCTTACCGTGTTGGGCGAAGTACCGGGCGACACCGTTCGTGACTTGGCCGATCGCACCGAATACGTGCCACTTGCCGCACGCTGAGCTGTCTATAACGAATCCAACTGGAGATCACTGATGCAATCTAATCCGCTAGGCAACAACCGCTTTCTGCGTGGCGTGGCCGGCGCGGCGGTCGCAGCCGTAATGGCCTTTGCCCCCCTGGCCGGTACGTCGGTGGCGCAAACGACTTCCGCGCTTGAGCGCTCCATGCCCGATTTCACACAGGTCGTGGAACAGACCGAGGCGTCGGTGGTGAATATTCGTACCACCGAAACGGTGCGCGTGCGTAATCGCATGGGGCCGGGTGGCAACGATCCCTATGAAATGTTCCGTTGGTTCTTCGGGCCCGACTTTCTTCCCCCCATGCCCGGCCAGCCGCGTGGCGACAGCGCCCCCGCCGAGCCGCAAGAACGAACAGTGCCGCGTGGTGTGGGGTCGGGCTTCCTGATCAGTGAAGACGGCTACATCCTTACGAACAATCACGTGGTGGCCGGTTCCAGCGACATCTTCGTTACGCTCACCGACGGCAAGGAATACAAGGCCGATATCGTGGGTACCGACGAGCGCACTGACCTCGCGCTGGTCAAGATCGAAGCCAAGGGCCTCACACCGCTGCCTATCGGTGAGTCTCGCTCGCTGCGTAAGGGTCAGTGGGTATTGGCCATCGGTTCGCCGTTCGGCCTTGAATCCACCGTTACGGCCGGCATCATCAGTGCCATCAACCGCGAGACGGGCGATTACCTGCCCTTCATTCAAACCGACGTGGCCGTGAATCCGGGCAACTCCGGGGGCCCCCTCATCGACCTGTCGGGCCGTGTAGTGGGGGTCAATTTCCAGATCGTGTCGCGTAGCGGTGGGTTCATGGGCATCTCGCTGGCCATTCCTATCGACGAAGCCATGAAGGTGGTTGAGCAGCTCAAAGACCACGGCAAGGTCACGCGCGGTCGCATCGGCGTGCAGATCGGCACGGTGTCTGAAGACGTCGCAAAAGCCATCGGCCTGCCCGATGCGATGGGCGCCATGGTGAGCAATGTCGAGCGCGGTAGCCCTGCCGATAAAGCAGGCGTGCGTTCCGGCGACGTGATCATCAGTTTCGACGGACGTGAGATCTCGCATATGTCCGACCTGCCGCGTCTGGTGGGCGACACCAAGCCGGGCACCCGTGCACCCATGGAGGTGTGGCGCAAAGGCAAGCGCGTAACCGTGAACGTGGTCGTGGGCGAGATGCCCGGTACGGAAAGCCCCGAGGCACCCCAGCCGCTAGCGTCGCAAGCCGCTCCGGCTGATGCACTGGGCCTCACTGTGGCCGACGTGCCGGCACCGCTGCGTGAAAAGTATCAGTTCGAAGGCGGTGTGCAAGTCACTGAAGTCGAAGGCCCCGCCAACGATGCCGGCCTCATGCAGGGCGACATCATTCTCACGATCAACGACACCGATGTCTCGAGCCCATCGCAGTATGCCTCGATCGTGGGCAAGCTCGATACTTCACGCCCGGCCGCTGTTCTGGTGATGCGCGGTGAACAGTCGCAATGGGTCACCATAACGCCTCGTAAATAAACGGCTAAAATGCCGTGTTGCGAAGGGGGACGCCCTGAGGCGCCCCCCTTTGTCGTTTCTTCATCCTGTTTTTGCTCACCTGGCCCGCGATTCGCGGGCCCCACGTTTCCGGGTCTATGGATCACATCCGCAATTTTTCGATCATTGCTCATATCGACCATGGCAAGTCGACCCTCGCTGACCGCCTGATTCATCGTTGCGGCGGCCTCGCCGACCGCGAGATGTCTTCGCAGGTGCTTGATTCCATGGACATCGAGAAAGAACGCGGCATCACGATCAAGGCGCAGACCGCTTCCCTGGAATACAAGGCGCGCGATGGCAAGACCTACGCGCTGAACCTTATCGATACCCCGGGCCACGTCGACTTCTCATACGAAGTGAGCCGATCGCTGTCGGCCTGTGAAGGCGCGCTGTTGGTCGTCGATGCCACGCAGGGTGTCGAGGCCCAGACCGTGGCCAACTGCTACACCGCCATCGACCTGGGCGTCGAAGTCATTCCGGTGTTGAACAAAATGGATCTTCCGTCGGCCGACCCCGACGGCGCCGCGCAAGAAATCGAAGATGTCATTGGTATCGACGCTTCTGACGCCATTCGCGCTAGCGCCAAGACGGGCGAGGGCATTGAAGACATCCTGGAAAACATCATTCGTAGCGTGCCGCCGCCCAAAGGCGACCCGGCCGACCCGTTGCAGGCGCTGATCATCGATTCCTGGTTCGACAATTACGTCGGCGTGGTCATGCTGGTGCGCATTATCAATGGGGTGCTGCGCCCCAAAGACAAGATTCTGCTCATGGCCACCGGTGCCACGCACCTATGCGAGCACATCGGCGTGTTCACTCCGAAGTCAGTTCCGCGCGACGAGCTGTCGGCCGGTTCAGTGGGCTTCGTCATCGCCGGCATCAAAGAGCTTGAAGACGCCAAGGTGGGCGACACCATCACTCTGGCCGGGCGCAAGGCCGCGACTGCCTTGCCGGGCTTCAAGGAAGTGAAGCCGCAGGTGTTCGCAGGGGTCTACCCGGTAGAAAGCAGCGAATACGACCAACTGCGCGACGCCCTCGACAAGCTCAAGCTGAACGACTCGTCGCTGATGTTCGAACCCGAGGTCTCACAGGCGTTGGGTTTCGGCTTCCGTTGCGGATTTCTCGGCCTGCTGCACATGGAAATCGTGCAGGAACGGCTTGAGCGCGAATTCGATATGGACATCATCACCACAGCGCCGTCTGTGGTGTACGAGGTGGTCACGCGCGATGGCCAGGTGCGTTATGTCGAAAGCCCGTCGCAGATGCCCGACGTCGGCTCTACCGAAGAGGTGCGCGAGCCCATCGTTAACCTTACCCTGTTCATGCCGCAAGACTATGTCGGGCCGGTGATGTCTCTGTGCAACGTCAAGCGCGGCGTTCAGACGAACATGGTCTACCATGGCAGGCAGGTTCAGCTCAGCTACGAAATGCCGCTCGCCGAAATCGTGCTCGATTTCTTTGATCGGCTGAAGTCGGTATCGCGCGGGTATGCCTCGATGGACTACGACTTCAAGGAATTCCGTCCTTCCGACGTGGTGAAAGTCGATCTGGTCATCAACGGCGACCGGGTCGATGCGCTCTCGATGATCGTGCACCGTTCGAATGCCCGCTATCGCGGTCGCGAGGTGGTGTCGCGCATGCGTGCGCTGATTCCGCGCCAGATGTTCGATATTGCCATTCAGGCGGCCATCGGCGCCGAAATCATCGCTCGCGAGAACGTGAAGGCGTTGCGCAAGAACGTCCTGGCCAAATGCTATGGCGGCGACATCAGCCGCAAGAAAAAGCTGCTGGAAAAACAGAAGGCCGGCAAGAAACGCATGAAGCAAGTCGGCAACGTCGAGATACCCCAGGAAGCATTTCTTGCTATCTTGCAGGTTGAAGATAAATAACGCTGTCGAGGTCATGCAGGTATGAGCTGGGATTTTGCCCTGATTCTCTTTGTTTTGCTGGTGATTACCGGCGTGGTCTGGTGCCTTGATGTGGTGTGGCTGAAAAGCCAGCGCCGTACGGGTGCCGTGGCCGCCATGGGCGCTATAGAGCCGGCTATCGCCGGGCTTGATAAGGCTGAAGCGGCGCGCCTGCGTCAGGAAGCCTACGACAAAGCCAACAGGCCGCCCTGGTGGGTGGAATACTGCGTCAGTTTCTTTCCAGTGATTCTGGTGGTGTTCCTGTTGCGCTCGTTCCTTTTCGAGCCATTTCGTATCCCGTCGGGCTCGATGCTGCCTACGTTGCAAAACGGCGATCTGATTCTGGTGAACAAGTTCGAGTACGGCATTCGCCTGCCCATCATTGATCGCAAGATCGTTGAGCTCGACGATCCGCAACGCGGCGACGTGGTGGTGTTCCGGTATCCCGTCGACCCGTCTATCGATTACATCAAGCGCGTGGTGGGCGTACCGGGCGATGTCGTGCAGTATCGCGACAAGATTCTTACCATCAACGGGCAACGTGTTCCCACCGAACGTTCGGGCGATTACTACGAACCCGACCGTTCATCTTACGTAGGCCGCTACACGGAAGCGCTGGGCGAGACCTCGCACGATATCCTGCTAAACCGCCAGCAGCGTCAGGAATACATGCCCATTTCCAATTTTCCGCACCGCGAGAATTGCGAGTACGCCACGGGTGGCGTGCGATGCACCGTTCCCCCTGGGCATTACTTCATGATGGGCGATAACCGCGACAACAGCCTCGACAGCCGTTACTGGGGCTTCGTGCCCGATCAGTACATTGTTGGCCGTGCCTTCATGGTGTGGATGAACTTCAGCGAGCCCAGCCGTATCGGCAGGGTGCAGTAATGGCTTCGAGCTTGCATCGGCTCGAGGCGGCGCTGGGGTACGGCTTCACGAATCGTGATCTGCTCATGCAGGCGCTCACGCATCGCAGTTACGGCGCTCATCACAACGAACGCATGGAGTTTCTGGGCGATGGAGTGTTGAACTTTGTCATCGCCTCGCTGCTCTTTGATCGTTTTCCTGGAACCGACGAAGGCGATTTGTCGCGCATGCGTGCGAATCTGGTGCGCCAGGCCACGCTGGCCGATATCGCCGGTCGCCTCGAACTTTCAGATCATTTGCGTCTGGGTGAAGGCGAGCTCAAGAGCGGCGGCTTTCGCCGCCCCTCGATACTTTCCGATGCGCTCGAAGCAATTTTCGGCGCCATCTACATCGACCGCGGCTTCGAGGCGGTGCGCGAAGTGATCGGTGGCCTTTACGAGGGGCTGCTGACCAACATCGACCCGCGCAGCCAGGGGAAAGACGCCAAGACACTGCTGCAAGAGCGTCTGCAGGCCCTGCGCCTCGATCTGCCCGTATACACCGTTGTGGCCACGCACGGCGCAGCGCATAATCAATTGTTCGAAGTGAGCGCCGAAGTGCCGCGCTTGGGCATCTGCGTACAGGCGGCCGGCTCGAGCCGCCGGGCCGCAGAGCAAGCAGCGGCGCAATTGGCCATCGAACAGCTCGACTCTATGGAAGGCATGGGCGAAGCCCCACGCCGCCGTAAACGTCGGGTGCCACCCGGCACGGCTATGTCTGTGCCCCAGGAACACAAATGACTACACCTTTTCGTTGCGGATACGTTGCCATCGTGGGGCGGCCCAATGTGGGCAAGTCAACACTGGCCAATGCGCTTATCGGCGCCAAGCTTTCCATTGTCTCGCGCAAGGCGCAAACCACGCGGCACCGCATCCACGGTGTGCTCACCCGCGATCACGAACAATTCATTTTCGTCGACACGCCGGGCTTCCAGACGCGGCATGGCGGGGCCATGAACCGTATGATGAACCGCGTGGTCACCCAGGCGCTCAATGAAGTCGACGTCGTGGTGCATGTCGTGGAGGCAGGCAAGTGGTCGCCGGGCGATGAACAGCTATTACCGCTGTTGCCCACGCCCAAAAAAACGATACTGGTGCTCAGCAAGGTCGACCGCCTTAAAAGCAAGAATGAGCTCTTTCCGTTCACCGAAAAATTACTCGCCCAGTTTCCCTATTCCACCGTCGTACCCGTCAGCGCGGTCAAAGACGTTCAGCTTGAACAACTGCTTAGCGAGATCGCCTCTCGGCTTCCCGAAGGCGAGCCGATGTTTGAGGCCGATACCCTTACAGACCGTTCGATGCGATTCATCGTGGCCGAGCTGCTTCGCGAGAAAATCTTCCGTCTTGTGGGCGACGAGCTGCCTTACGGCTGCACCGTGGTTATCGAACAATGGGAAGAGAACGACACGGGGGCCCGCATCGCGGCGTGCGTGGTGGTGGAACGCGAAAGCCATAAGCCGATTCTTCTGGGCGCCGGTGGCGGCCACATGAAGCGCATCGCCTCAGAGGCTCGCCAAGACATCGTCAAGCTCCTCGAGAAGCCCGTGTTCCTTGATGTGTACATCAAGGTGCGCAAGGGCTGGTCGGAGCGCGAAGGCGCGTTGCGCGACCTGGGGTATGAGTAACCGCGCACAGCGAATCAATCACGTAGGGGCTTACATGCTGCATAGCTCAGCGTGGCGTGAGACCTCGTTGATCGTGCAAATTTTCACCCGTGATCACGGCAATGTCGCCATGGTGGCCAAGGGGGCCAAGCGCCCGTATTCGGCCCTGCGCGCCGTGCTGGCGGCGTTCCAGCCCTTGCTCGTTTCATGGTCGGGCGGCGGCGAGGTCAAGACACTGACCCGCGCCGAGCTCACCGGCATTCGGCAACTGGGCGGTGCGTCGCTGATGTCGGCCTGGTACATGAATGAATTGCTGCTGCGGCTCTTGCCCCGCGAGGATTCGCATCCCGCGCTGTATGACGCCTATGACGCGGCCTTGCAGGCGCTTGAACAAGGCGCGAGTACCGCAGCGGCGCTGCGCCGCTTTGAGTGGATACTTCTCGATGAAACGGGCTACGGCATGGGCGGAACGATGCCGGCGTTCGATGAGCCCGCCGAAGAGCGCCGCATGCGCCCCATCTTGCGCGCCCAGCTCGACCAGCTTCTGGGCCGACCCTTGCGTACACGTACCGTGATGCGCGAATTGCAGCGGTATACATGACGCTCGACGCAACACCTTCCCTCTCTCTTGATAACGTCGCCACACCGCAACCGGATGCCTCGACGCGCGTGACGGTGTATCGCGGCGGCTCGCTTGCCCAGCCGGCCATTCCGGGCATATTGGTGCTCGATACCTGTGTGTTGCTTTCGAATGTGTTGCGGCGCGTGCTGTTAAGCCTGGCTCGCGACGGCTGCTTCGTTCCGGTGTGGAGTCAGCGCATCGGCGATGAATGGCGGCGCAACGCATCGCGCATCTGGGGCGTTCCTGCGGCGGATATCGACGCGCAATGGAGCGCGTTACAGCAGGCGTTTCCCGAGGCCGACCAAGGGAATGTCAGCGATTATGAGAAGGGCCTGATTCGCAGCGACCCGAAAGACTGGCATGTCATCGCCGCCGGCCGCGTGGCCAAAGGGCGATTTCCGGCTCGAACGGCGGCCATCGTCACCCGCAACATTCGCGACTTCAACCGTACCGAGTTGCGCGGCTATGGCATGACGCTGCACGAGCCCGACGACCTTCTGGTGCGTTGCCATACGGCCTATCCCGATCTAATGGCCGCCCTCATTCCGCAAGTGCCCGTTATGGCCGCGGCGCCCGGGCGCGTGCCCGATAGCCTTGAGGCGGTACTCAAACGCGAGCGCCTGTTCCGCCTGAATCGGCTCTACAGGAGTGACTCTTGAAACAAGGGGTTGCCCTCTCGGTATTCTCGTCGTTTCTGTTCGCCGCGCTTTACTACTATGCAACGCTGCTGCATCCGCTCACCGGTGTCAGCATCTTCGCGTGGCGGGTCATTCTGGCCCTGCCGTTTGTGGCGCTGCTGATTTCGCGCTCGCGCGACTGGAAGAGCGTTCACGCCGTACATCGCCGCCTGCGCTCGGAGTGGCGCCTGTGGCTCGCTCTGTTCGTCAGTGGAGTGCTGCTCGGCGTGCAGTTGCTACTGTTCGTGTGGGCGCCGCTGCATGGCTACGGGCTCGATGTGTCGATGGGTTATTTCCTCTTGCCACTTACCATGGTCGTGGTTGGGCGCGTCGCGTATGGAGAGCGACTCACCTCGTTCCAGAAGGCGGCGGTACTCATGGCCGCCGTAGGCGTTGCGCATGAGCTGTTGCGCGTCGGCACGGTGTCGTGGCCCACAGCCGTGGTGGCGCTGGGCTACCCGCCATACTTCATGTTGCGCCGGCGCCTGCGTTTCAGTTCGCTCGTGGGCTTATGGTTCGACATGCTGCTTCTGCTGCCCATCGCGGTGTGGCTGTTGGCGAGCGCCGACCCCGGCGTGGTGGCGCAGTTCGCGTCGCGGCCCACACTTTGGGTGCTGGTGCCCCTGATGGGCGCGATTAGCTCTGTGGCCTTGCTGTGCTATCTGGTCGCCAGTCGTAGATTGCCTTTGGGGCTCTTCGGTGTGCTGAGCTATGTTGAGCCTGTGCTGCTGTTCTGGGTGGCGTTCCTGCTATTGGGCGAGCCGGTAAGCGCGCAAGAGTGGTTCACGTATCTACCCATCTGGGTGGCCGTGCTGTTGTTGGCCTGTGAGGGTGCACTGGCCCTAGGGCGCAAAGAGCCTTCAAGGAAAAACGCCCGCACTGATTAGTGCGGGCGCTTAAAGGGGTGCTACGAGCCGGCAGCGAACATGCCGGCCGGAAGCGGGGCAGTTAGTCGCGATCGCCGCCGAAGATGCCCAACAGCATGAGCAGATTCGCAAAGATGTTGTAGAGGTCGAGGTAAATGGCCAGGGTGGCGGAAACGTAGTTGGTTTCGCCGCCGTTGATCACGCGCTGCAGGTCAACCAGCAGCAAGGCCGAAAAGATGCCAATGGCCAGTACCGAAACGGTGAGCATCAACGCGGGCAGCTGCAAGAAGATGTTGGCCAGCGAAGCCACGATCAGAATCACCACGCCAATGAACAGGAACTTCTGCATGCCCGAGAAGTCGCGCTTGGTGGTGCTGGCAACGGTGGCCATGGCGCCAAACACGGCGGCTGTACCGCCGAACGCCAGCATGATGAGTTGCGCGCCGTTGCCCATGCCCAGCACGAAGCCCAGCAGACGCGACAGCATCAGACCCATGAAGAACGTAAAGCCCAGAAGCAGCACCACGCCCATGGAATTGTTCTTGTTGCGCTCGATTGCGAACATCAGGCCGAATGCGCCAATGAGGAACACGATGGCCGACATGCCGGGGCTTGCACCCATGATCTGGTTGATGCCCGTGCTCAGACCCACCATGGCACCCAACACCGTGGGCACCATCGACAGAGCGAGCAGCCAATACGTATTGCGCAGAACCTTGTTGCGGGCCGCCTGGGAAATCGCAGAACCGTAGCCGGCGTTCCCCGGTACGGGTTGACGGAAGTCGTTCATCTTTAAAACCTCTATTGAATGAGAACGCGCGGTTGCGCACCATATAGAGAGCTTAACTTACAAAAACCTGACATATCAAGCACTCTATAGGGGCGGCGCGTAGGGAAACGCATATCGGAAGAGCAGGGCGGGCGGCTTCAGCCGGCCGATAAATCGAACGCACGAAGCTCGTGCCCGCACGTTTCGTATTCGCGCCACCGCAGACGGGCCGCTGCCTTGTCGTCGGGATGGCCCGAAACGATCTCAAGAACCCGCTCAAAGTGTTCCGAACCGGGCGGGCACTCCGTATCCAGATTCAGCAGCCAGGCGCCCCGGGCGGCCAGTGCCGGATCGGGAGCGCCTGGTTCCAGCACCACCGGGGTGCGCTCGGCCAGCGGGTCGTCAGACATGACATGGGGCACAAACGCTGTGGCATCGAACTGCCACAGCAGCCGGTCGAACTTGGCCAAGCGTGCTGCATTGCGGGTGTAGACCACCAGCCGCCGCCCGGCTGCCACTTGCTTGCGAGTTACTTCGCACGCTTTCAGCAACCGGTCGGGGGCACCGAACGCAAAGTCAACGCGTGTAGACATCAGCCTTCGGTTTGCGAGAGCAGGAACTGGGCGAGAAGAGGAACGGGGCGGCCGGTGGCGCCCTTTTCCTTGCCGCTCTTCCAGGCCGTTCCGGCAATGTCGAGGTGCGCCCAGCGGTAGGCCTTGGTGTAGCGCGACAGGAAGCAGGCGGCGGTGACCGAGCCGGCCGGCATGCCGCCGATGTTGGCCATGTCGGCAAAGCGCGACCGCAGCTGTTCCTGGTAGGCGTCGTCGAGCGGCATGCGCCAGGCGGTGTCGCCCGCTTCACGGCCTGCAGTGATCAGGGCGTCGGCCAACGCGTCGTCTTTGCTGAACAGGCCTGAATTCACATGGCCTAGCGCCACCACGCACGCGCCTGTGAGCGTGGCCATGTCGATAACGGCATCAGGCTTGAAGCGTTCGGCATAAGTGAGGGCGTCGCACAGCACGAGCCGGCCTTCCGCATCGGTGTTGAGGATCTCGATGGTCTGGCCCGACATGCTGGTGACGACGTCACCCGGCTTATTGGCGCGGCCGCTGGGCATGTTCTCGCACGAGGCAATGAGGCCCACCACTTCGCGATTCAGCTCAAGTTCGGCGATGGCGCGGAAGGTACCGAGCACGCTGGCCGCACCGCACATGTCGTACTTCATCTCGTCCATGTTGCCGGCAGGCTTGATGGAAATGCCGCCCGAATCGAAGGTGAGGCCCTTGCCCACCAGCACTATGGGCGCCTTGCCATTCGGCTGGGATCCTTGGGGGGTGTGGCGCAGCACAATGAAGACGGGGGGTTCATCGGAGCCGTTTGCTACCGACAGGAAAGACCCCATGCCTTCCGCTTCGATCTGCTTGCGATTAAGAACCTGTACCTTTAGCGACTTGAAGTCTTTGGCCAGTTTCTTGGCCGTGTCTCCTAGATAGGTGGGGGTGCAGACGTTGGGAGGCAGGTCGCCCAGCAGGCGCGCAAGATTGACGCCGTTGCCGATCGCTGCCCCTTCCTTCAAACCGGCCAGCGCATCGGCAGACTGGGGGCGGGGCACCCAGAGCGACATTTTTTTCAGCCGAGGAGCCGGCTCGCGGTCTTTGGTGATCGTGGCCTCGTAGCGATAGCCGGCCTGCAGTGCGACGGATGCGAGCGTACGGGCCCGCGAGCGCAGTGTGGAGCCTTCGCACTCGATGTTGGCAAGGGTGGAGACGCCTTCGGTGACATTCAGGTTGAGACACGCGGCCGTGAAGGTTCGCTCGGCGGCAGCGTGCTCGGCCGCGCGGTACGATTCCTGTTTTCCCAGCCCGACTACAATCACGCGTTCCGCCTTGACGCCCGGCAGATTGCGCAAGACCAGATGGGTATTGGCCTTGCCCTTGAATTCCGTTTTCAGCAGGGCGCTAATGGCGCCTTCGGCGGCGCGATCAATGACGTCGGCGGGTGTTGACAGCATGCCGTCGGTGAAGACGCCGATGCCCAATGCCGGGGTGCGCAGCTGCTGAACGCCCGCTGTGGTCTGTGTGCTAAATTCCATTCAGTTTCCCTGTGATGATCTAGGATGCCGACGATTATCCCGCAAATTCAGATATGTCACTATTCAAGCGCTCCGTCGTCTCCGAGATATTGAGTCATGCCGGTGTGGTGGTGTCCACCCTGCTGGTGGTCTGGCTCAGCGTACTGCTTGTGCGCCTGCTGGGGGAAGCCGCCAACGGTTCCATTGGTGCCGACGTCGTGGTGGGCCTCGCCGCATTTTCGAGCATCACTGCTTTGCCGGTGATTCTTTCGGTGTCGCTGTTCATTGCAGTGCTCACCACGATCACGCGCAATTTTCGTGAATCCGAAATGGTGGTCTGGTTCGCCAGCGGGCTCTCGCTGCGCGACTGGATCCGGCCCGTGCTGCGCGTGGCGGTACCGTTTGCGGTGGTGATTTCCTTGCTCACGTTGGTGGCGTCGCCCTGGGCGTATCGGCAGATCAGTGAATACCGGCAGCGCTATGAGCAGCGTTCCGATCTCTCTAAGGTTACCGCAGGCCAGTTTATCGAAACCAGTGATGGCGAGCGGGTCTTCTTTACCGAAGAGCCCACTGAACCCGATCAGGAACTCGGCAACATCATCGCCCGCGTGGTCGACGAGGAGTGGGTGAGCCTGATTACGGCAGAGAACGCGCGTATCGAAGAACAACCCAATGGTGACCGGTTTCTGGTGTTGAGCGAAGGGCATCGGTACGACTTGCAGCCGGGCAAGCCAGTATTCAGGCTTGTTGATTTCGATCGATATGGTGTGCGGCTGGAAAGCGATGCGGCACAAAGCTCGCCTGAAGCGGTGCGTGCCCAGGCGGAACAGGGCATCAAGGCCCGGCCCACCACTGCATTGCTCACCGACGACACCGACGTGGCGCGTTCGCAGGTCATGTGGCGGCTGGCCCTGCCGCTGGCTGCGCTCAACCTGGCTTTACTGGCGATTCCTCTGGGTGCCGTGAACCCGCGTCTGGGGCGCTCGGGCGACATTCTCATTGCCGGGCTGGTGGGTCTGCTGTACATGAACCTCATCAACCTGTCGCGGGGCTGGATCGCTCACGGCCGGCTCGATTTCTCGGTGGGCGTCTGGCTGGTGCATGCCTTGTTTGCCGCGCTGATGGCCTGGATGATGTGGCGCAAGCTGCGCGTTCGGGCGCCGCGCAGGCGCCGTGCCGCGCCCCCAGCCGCCGGTTAGCGCTTCGTGCGGCAGTAGCCGTTTATCGCGCTTGATCCTCGTGTCCTGATCGACATCCGATCATGCTCGCCGGTGTGGTGCGCTGACTTCTGCAGCGCTACACTCAGCGAACAACAACATGGAGACAAGCGATGAACGCAAAACATACCCTATCGGTACTTGCAGCCTGCTGTCTGAGCGCCGCGACCGCGCATGCGGCGGCGCCCGCCATCAAAATCGGTGTACTCACCGATATGTCGGGAACCTATGCGGCGATGGGCGGGGCGGGGTCGGTAGCGGCCGCGCAGCTGGCCATCGACGACTGCCTGGCGAACGAGTGCAAAGGCATGGATATCTCACTGGTGTCGGCCGACAATCAGAATAAAGCCGACATAGGCGCCGCGAAGGCGCGTGAATGGTTCGACCGAGACGGCGTCACGGCTATCGCCGACCTCACCAACTCGGCGGTCGCGCTGGCGGTTCAGGATATCGCCCGCGAGAAGAATCGCGTGGCGCTGTTCTCGGGCCCGGCCACCAATGTGCTCACCAACGACAAGTGTTCGCCGGTCGGCTTCCACTGGATGTTCGACGTGTACTCGCAATCGGTGGGCGGCGTGAAGGCCTCTATCGACAAGGGCGGCAAGTCTTGGTATTTCATCACGGTTGACTACGCATTCGGCCATTCCCTGCAGAAAGGCGCTGAAGAGATGGTCAAGGCGCAAGGCGGCACCGTGGTGGGGTCTGTGCTGCATCCGTTGAACGTGCCCGATTTCGCGTCGTATCTGCTTCAAGCGCAAAGCTCGGGGGCGCAGGTCGTGGCGCTGGCCAATAGCGGTGCAGACGTGGTGAACGCCATTAAGCAAGCCCGCGAGTTCGGTATTGTGGAAGGTGGTCAGCGCTTGTCTTCCCTGTTGATTTTCCTTTCCGACGTGAAGGCGCTGGGGCTGGAACAAGGCCAGGGGCTCACGTATGTTGACGGCTTCTACTGGGATTTCGACGAGGGCACCCGCCAGTGGTCTGAGCGCTTCAGCAAGGCGTTCCGGGGCGTGAAGCCCACGATGACTCACGCGGGCGTGTATTCCAGCGTTCTGCATTACCTGCGTGGCGTGGCGGCTGCTCAGTCGGTCGAAGGCGACGCCGTCGCTCAGAAGATGCGCGAGATTCCGGTGCGCGACGATGTCATGCGCAACGCGTCGATCCGCCCCGATGGCCGTGTCATTCACGATATGTATCTTTACGAAGTCAAGAAGCCGAGCGAAGCCGAGCACGAATGGGATCTCGCCAAGTTGGTCGCCACGATCCCCGCCGCCGACGCCTTCCAGCCGCTTGAGCAGTCGACTTGCCCGCTGGTGAAGAAGGCCGGCTGAAGGCAGGCGTCTGCCCACTTCAACGAACGTACAGGAGAACGCAATGAGTGCTGTACCGAAGGAGAACGAAATCCCTCGCATCCCGTTGCTGATCGGCGGCGAGCTGGTGCAGTCGCAAGCCACCGAATGGCGCGACGTCATCAACCCGGCCACGCAAGAGGTTGTGGCGCAGGTGCCGTTCTGCACGCAAGATGAACTGAACCTGGCCGTGGCAAACGCGAAAGAGGCGTTCGAGACCTGGCGCAACACCAGCCAGGGTGCCCGCATGCGCGTCATGCTGAATCTGCAAAAACTCGTTCGCGACAATACCGCCGCCCTGGCGCGCGCTATCACTCTCGAACACGGCAAGACCTTGCCCGATGCCGAAGGCGAAGTAGGGCGGGGCCTCGAGGTCATTGAGCACGCCTGCTCGATTGCAAGCCTGCAGTTGGGCGAGTATGCCGAGAACGCGGCAACTGGTATCGACGTCTACACGGTGATTCAGCCCTTGGGCGTATGTGCCGGCATCACGGCGTTCAACTTCCCCGTCATGCTCCCGGCGTTCATGTTCCCCATTGCCGTGGCGGCGGGTAATACCTTTGTACTGAAGCCCTCTGAACAAGACCCCAGTTCCAGCCTTATGCTGGCCCAGCTGGCGCTCGAAGCAGGCTTGCCGCCCGGCGTACTGAATGTGGTTCATGGAGGGCCCGATACCGCTAACGGCTTATGCGAACACCCCGACATCCAGGCCGTGTCGTTCATTGGCTCTACCCGTGTCGGCACCGAGATTTATCGGCGTGCATCCGAGCACGGCAAACGGTGTCAGGCCATGATGGGCGCCAAGAACCACTGCGTGATTCTGCCGGATGCTGATCGCGAGGTCGCGCTTAACCAGCTGGTGGGCGCGGCCTTCGGCGCCGCCGGGCAGCGCTGCATGGCCACGTCGGTGGCGGTGTTCGTGGGCGAAAGCCGCGAGTGGATTCCCGACTTCATCGAACGAGCCCGCAAACTCAAGGTCAACGCCGGTATCGACCGCGAGGCCGATCTGGGGCCACTGGTGTCGCCCACGGCACGCCAGCGCGTCGAGCGGCTGATTCAGCAAGGCGTCGACGAAGGCGCCGAACTGTTGCTCGACGGTCGCGGCCTTACCGTCTCGGGTTATGAGCGGGGTAACTTCGTCGGCCCAACGGTGTTCGCGGGCGTGAAGGCCGATATGGCGATCTACAAGGAAGAGGTCTTCGGGCCGGTGCTGTGCATCGTGAGCGCCGACACCCTTGATGAAGCCATCGAGTTTATCAATGCGAATCCCAATGGCAACGGTGTGGCGCTCTTTACTCAAGACGGTGGGAATGCCCGTTACTTCCAGAACCGGGTGAATGTCGGCCAGATCGGGGTCAATATTCCGATTCCGGTTCCCGTAGCGTGGTTCAGCTTCACGGGTTCACGCGCATCGAAGCTGGGCGATCTGGGGCCGAATGGCAAACAGGCGGTTCAGTTTTGGACCCAAACGAAGACGGTAACCGCGCGCTGGTCGGCACATGCCCAGGGCGTCAATACCACGATCTCGATGAAGTAAGCATATTTCTATAAATAATATAGAATAAGCTTGTTATTACATATAATATCCCGTGTCAGGGCGTCGGTGGAAGCCGGCGCCTTCTTTTTCCGTTCACGGGAGCCTGCGGCTCCATAAGACTTACGGCCACCGGTGTCGCGCAAGCATACCGGCAGGCCGGCTATCGGGGCTCTGGATGAATCTTCAGCAATTCCGCTTTGTGCGCGAGACCATACGCCGCAATTTCAACCTGACCGATGCGGCGCGCAGCCTCTATACGTCGCAGCCGGGCGTGTCCAAAGCTATTATCGAATTCGAAGACGAGCTGGGGGTGAAGATCTTCGAACGTCATGGCAAGCGCATCAAGGGGCTGACCAAGCCCGGCCAGGCGGTGGCGGAAGTCATTGAACGCATCATGCGCGAAGTCGACAACCTGAAACGGGTGAGCGACGAGTTCGCGCGCGAAGACGAGGGCAGTCTAACCATAGGCTGTACCCATACGCAGGCCCGCTATCTCTTGCCGCGTGTGATTCCCGCGTTTCGCGAACGGTTCCCGAAAGTACGTCTTCAACTTGCCGAGGGCGACCCCGCCACGCTGGCCCGTATGGTTCAGCATGAGCAGGCCGACATGGCGATTGCCACCGAGACGCTGGCGCGTACACCGGGCCTGGCCACGCTTCCCGTGTACGAGTGGGAGCACACGATCGTGATTCGCCCCGACCACCCGCTGGCTGAGCTGCGTTCCAGTGCGGCGCGCGCCATCTCGCTTGAGCAGGTGGCCCAATACCCCATCGTGACGTACGATCGCGCGTTTTCGGGCAGGGCGTCCATCGATGCCGTGTTTGCCCAGCACGGCATACAGCCCGATATCGTGTTGGAAGCCATCGATGCAGACGTCATCAAGACCTACGTCGACGTGGGCCTGGGCATCGGCATCATTGCGGGCATCGCTTTTGATCCTCGCCGTGACAAAGGCCTGGTGGGCCTGCCGGCGGGGCACTTGTTCGGTTCGCACACCGCGCGTGTGGGGGTGAAATCGGGCGTGTTCCTGCGTGATTACGTCTACGTGCTTATTGAGATGCTGTCGCCCGACCTCACACGCGAGGTGGTGCAGGCTGCTGTCGAGAAGACACCTGTGGCTGACGCGATGAGCTGACAAGGTGGAGGTCGGCGCGGCAGTGGATAGTTTGGTTCGACGTCGGCTTAATGGATGTCGACTTGGTAAGCGTCGATTGGGTGGCGGTCGTACCGCCCACAATGCGTTGTCATGGATTCCTACATCTTAATGTTGACAACACAAATAAGAATTATTAGCATTTACTCCACCTACCCATCCTGTGGAGCCATCATGTCTCAGCTAGTCAGTGCAGTGGTTGTCGGAGCCGATCGTTTGGGCAATATTCCTGATGTACTCATGGGGCACAATATTGCGATCAAGCACCACATCAGTGGGCGCGATCCCGCACATCAAAAGAAAACGCTGCAGTTGCCGTCGGGCACACAGCTGCTGATCTTGCTGACCGATTTTCTGGGCCACAACGTGATGAAGACCTTCCGCGCCGCCGCCCAACGCTCGGGCATCAAGGTGCTGATTTGCCGCCGTTCGGTGTGCAGCATGAAGCAGGCGCTGAACCAGTGCGGCTACTGTGAAGTGGCCTGCCCACACGCCCGAAACTCGCACAGATAGGCGCCCGATATACGCCGGATATACGCCGGATATACGCGCGCCCCGGGCGTGAATCGGCACCGGCGGCTCGCGCAGGCTAGGGCGGCGCAAAGCAATCGCGTTATAGTGCTTCCACGCCGTTCATTCAAACAAATGCGAGGAGAAGCATGCCGATCACCAAAGGCTATAAGGAACTTATCAACGAAGCCCGGGCGCGTATTCGTACCCTCACGCTCGAAGAAGCTCAAGCCAAGCTCGACGACCCTAACGTCGTATTCGTAGATATTCGCGACGTGCGCGAGCTTGAACGCGAAGGCATGATACCGGGTGCGTTTCACGCACCGCGCGGCATGCTGGAGTTCTGGGTTGACCCGGAAAGCCCGTATTACAAGGAAATTTTCGGCTCGGGCAAAGACTTCGTGCTGTATTGCGGCTCGGCGTGGCGCTCAAGCTTGGCCGCTGCCGTGTTGCAAGACATGGGGCTCGATACGGTGTCGCATTTCGAAGGCGGTTTTAGCGCTTGGAAGAAAGCGGGGCTGCCAGTGGCCGAGAAGCCAGCGAAGGCGTAAACAGCTGTAAACCGATAGCCGGTTAGCTGCTTAAACCGTTAGCCCGTTAAACCGTAAGCCCGTTAAACCGTAAGCCCGTTAAACCGTAAGCCC
>CAZPYF010000012.1:0-23350 GCA_964590015.1 uncultured Burkholderiaceae bacterium | reverse complement strand
AAGGTTCGCGGTAGCGGCTCCATCAAGCGGGGTCAGGCATTCAAGCGCCATATCCTCACCAAGAAGACGACCAAGAACAAGCGCCAGCTGCGCGGTTCCACTGCGGTGCACGACGCCGACGTCGCTTCTGTCAAGGCAATGATGCCTTTCGCCTGATTAACGGAGATCGAACATGCCACGCGTAAAACGCGGCGTCACAGCACGCGCACGTCATAAGAAGGTTATTAAGGCAGCCAAAGGTTATCGCGGTCGCCGCGGTAATGTATTCCGGATTGCCAAACAAGCGGTCATGAAGGCTGGGCAGTATGCCTACCGCGACCGTCGTAACAAGAAGCGCACGTTCCGTGCGCTCTGGATCACTCGTATCAATGCGGCATGCCGCGAGCAAGGCGTTACGTACAGCGCCTTCATCGCCGGTACCAAGAAGGCTCAGATCGAACTCGACCGCAAGGTCTTGGCCGACATGGCCGTGAATGACAAGGCCGGTTTTGCTGCAGTGGTCGAGCAAGCCAAGGCGGCTTTGGCAGCCTGATATCTTGCCGACGGGTTAATTGCGAACGGGGCTCCATGGGGCTCCGTTTGCATTTGGAAGGGTACACAATGACAACGCAGGTCGATGATCTGATCGTTCAGGCGACGGAACAGTTCGCGCAGGCGCACGATGCGGCGGCGCTCGAAAACGCCAAGGCGCGTTTCCTCGGGAAGCAGGGCGCTCTTACGGCAATGCTCAAGGGCTTGGCCGCGCTCGAGCCCGAGCGCAAGCGTGAAGAGGGCGCGCGCATCAATCAGTTGAAGCAGCAGATCGAAGGCTTGCTCACTGCGCGGCGTGCCGAGCTGCAACAAGCGGAACTCGATCGTCGCCTGGCTTCTGAAACCATTGACGTGACCCTGCCCGGCCGTGGCCGCGGTATTGGTGGCATACATCCGGTGATTCAGGCGTGGCAACGCGTAGAAGCGATCTTTCGTTCCATTGGTTTTGATGTGGCTGACGGCCCCGAGATCGAGAACGACTGGACCAACTTTACGGCGTTGAACAACCCCGAGAATCACCCGGCGCGTTCCATGCAAGACACGTTTTACGTCGACATGAACGACGAAGACGGTCTGCCGTTGCTGCTACGCACCCACACCAGCCCGATGCAGGTGCGGTATGCCCGTATGCACAAGCCGCCCATCAAGGTGATTGCCCCGGGGCGTACGTACCGGGTCGACAGCGACGCCACTCACTCGCCCATGTTCCACCAAGTCGAGGGGCTCTGGATCGCCGAAGATATCTCCTTCGCCGATCTGAAGGGCGTCTATACCGATTTTCTCAGGGCGTTCTTCGAAACCGACGACCTCTCCGTGCGGTTCCGCCCGTCATTCTTCCCGTTCACAGAGCCTTCCGCCGAAATCGACATGATGTTCACATCGGGTCCGAATCAGGGTCGATGGCTCGAGATCTCGGGCTCGGGCCAGGTTCACCCCCAAGTCGTGCGCAACTACGGGCTCGACCCCGAACGCTACATCGGCTTTGCATTCGGCTCCGGCCTTGAGCGCCTGGCCATGCTGCGCTATGGCGTGAACGACCTGCGCCAGTTCTTTGAAGGCGATCTGCGCTTTCTGCGCCAGTTCAACCGCTGAGCCCGCGCCGGGCACACGTCCGGCACGATTCTTCGACTGCACCGAATCACGAGAACCCCATGCTATTTCCAGAATCCTGGCTCCGTACGTACGTCAACCCCGAACTCGATACCGAGGCGCTATCACACAGCCTGACCATGGCGGGTTTGGAAGTCGAGGAGACCGAGGCCGTTGCACCTGCATTTTCCGGCGTGGTGGTCGCTCATATCGTTGAAGTCGAACCGCATCCGAACGCCGACCGTCTACGGGTTTGCCGCGTTGATGACGGTAGCGGCTCGCTGTTGCAGATCGTGTGCGGCGCGCCCAACGCAGCGCAGGGGCTGAAAATTCCACTGGCACGGGTGGGCGCCCAGCTTCCGGGCGACATGAAAATCGGCCCCGTGAAGATGCGGGGTGTGGAGTCGGCGGGGATGTTGTGTTCCGCCCGTGAGTTGGGCTTGTCTCAAGATCATGCCGGCTTGATGGAACTCGACGCGGCCGCGCCGGTCGGCGCCGACGTGCGTAATCACCTGGATCTTGACGATACGGTGTTCACGCTTAAGCTCACGCCGAACCGAGCCGACTGTCTGTCGATTAGAGGCGTGGCGCGCGAAGTGGCGGCACTTACTGGCGCGAAACTCACCCCTCCGCATTTTGAGCCTGTAAAGCCGACAATTACCGATCGCCTTCCCGTGAAGGTCGAGGCACCCGATTTATGCGGCCGGTTCGCAGGCCGTGTCATTCGCGGCGTCAACGCGCGCGCCGAAACACCTGCATGGATGAAGAAGCATCTCGAGCGCGCGGGGCAGCGATCTATTTCCGCGCTGGTGGATATTTCCAACTATGTGATGCTCGAAATTGGCCGGCCCACGCACGTATTCGATTTGAACCGCATTCCTGGCGGTTTGACGGTACGCTGGGCACGCCCTGGCGAGCGTCTTGAGCTGCTAAGCGGCCAGTTCGTCGACCTGCAGCCCGACGTCGGCGTCATCGCCGCCGGCGAAGTGGTGGAAAGCATGGCCGGAATCATGGGCGGTGAGGCCACGGCAGTCACGCTCGACACCACCGACATCTACCTGGAAGGGGCGTTCTGGTGGCCTGAGGCCATCATGGGCCGTGCCCGTCGCTACAAATTCAGTTCCGAAGCGAGTCATCGCTTCGAGCGCGGCGTTGATTATCAGAATATTCCCGACGATCTTGAATACACCACGCGCCTCATCGTCGACATTTGCGGTGGGGAAGTGGGCCCACTCGACGATCAGGTCATCGCGCTGCCCGAGCGCGCTCCGGTGCGCATGCGGCTAGACCGTTGCCGTCGGGTGCTCGGGCTTGCGCTGGAGCGTGCCGAGATCGAAGATATCTTCACACGACTGCAGTTGCCCTTCACGGTGGAAGACGATGTCTTCATCGTTGAGCCTCCCAGCTACCGCTTTGATCTCGTCATAGAGGAAGACCTCATTGAAGAAGTCGCGCGTATCTATGGATTCGAGCGCATTCCAGATCAACCGCCACGCGCCCGCGCACAGATGCGCGTATTGCCCGAAACCCAGCGGGGCCCACACGAGCTGCGTGCTCGCATGGCCGCGCTCGACTATCAGGAAGTGATCAATTTCTCGTTTGTCGAGGAAGCCTGGGAGCGCGACTACGCCGGTGAAGGGAACCCGATTCGCCTTCTGAACCCGATCGCCAGCCAGCTTGCCGTGATGCGCACCAGCCTGATCGGAGGGTTGGTGGCCAATATCGCGCACAACATGCGTCACCGGCAGAGCCGGGTTCGCGTCTTTGAACTGGGCCGCGTGTTTTTGCGTGATGCCGACGTCGCTAATGGCGACCTGACTGTGGCGGGCATTGATCAACCCACCCGCCTGGCCGCAGCAGCGTGGGGGCCGGCCCTTGAAGAACAATGGGGTGAGCCAGTGCGCCAGGTCGACTTCTACGACATGAAAAGCGACCTCGTCGATCTACTCGGCTCCAACGCAGGGCGGTTGCAATGTATACCTGACGTCCATCCTGCGCTTCATCCGGGGCGTAGTGCCCGGCTCGAAATAGATGGCAAACCCGTAGGCTGGATGGGCGAACTGCACCCTCGCTGGGTGCAAAAAGCCGAGCTTGGCCATGCACCCGTGGTGTTCGAGATCGACACAGATCTGATCTCGACCGGCGCGATGCCGACCCTTAATACGCTGTCTCGCCAGCCCGTCGTGATACGCGACCTGGCGGTATGGGTCGATAACGCCGTGCCCTATAAGGATTTGTTGGAAACGCTTACCCAGACGATTGCGTCTGATGCTAACCTTGGCGTGGTACGAGACATTCGATTGTTCGATGTCTGGCGTGACAAGTCAGGCGCGAATACCGAGAAAAGTCTCGCATTCCGCTTCCGGCTGCAGAATCCCGACGCCACGCTCGACGACGCAACGGTCGACGCATGCATGGCCGCCCTGTTGCAGGCCCTCGTGAAACACCATGGCGCGCGTCAGCGCGCCTGAGACCGGCAGAAGGTTTGTTCCCATGACTGCAGATCGTACTCTCACCAAGGCCGAACTTGCCGAGCTGCTGTTCGAGCGAGTGGGCTTGAACAAGCGCGAAGCCAAAGATATCGTTGACACCTTCTTCGAAGAGATTCGCGAAGCGCTCGCCAGCGGTACTGAAGTGAAATTGTCGGGGTTCGGCAATTTCCAGGTGCGTGATAAACCGCCGCGCCCAGGCCGCAACCCCAAGACCGGCGAAGTCATTCCCATCGCGGCGCGCCGCGTGGTAACGTTTCATGCCAGCCAGAAACTCAAGAGTGTCGTCGAACAGGCCGGCACGCCGGCCGTCAAAGGCCTGAATCCCGGCACATAATGATAAGTGGCCCCAGAACCATCCATGAGCACGAGCGAATCCTCCGTTAACCTGCCCCCCATTCCAGCGAAACGCTATTTCACTATCGGTGAAGTCAGTGAGTTGTGCTGCGTGAAGCCTCATGTCCTGCGTTATTGGGAACAGGAATTCACTCAGCTAAAGCCGCTCAAGAGGCGAGGCAACCGTCGGTACTATCAGCATCATGAAGTGCTGTTGATACGGCGTATCCGGCATTTACTGTACGAAGAAGGGTTCACGATCAGCGGGGCACGCAATCGCTTGGGCGATGCTACCGATCGCGCTGCTTATGATCCTGAAGCGGCCGTCCGTCTTACCGCCGCCGAACTCCAGGCGCTGCGCGACGACCTCACCGCTGTACGCGACCGGCTGTCTGCAGCATTGCAAGAGGCCGACTCCTCGCAGTCCTCGGCAAACGATTTCCAGCTCGCCCCCTGATCGTACGGGGGCGTAGCGTTTCGCGCGCCAGGCTTAACGACGTCCGGCGCGTGCCAGATTGCACAGAAGCGTTAACGTGCCGGCGGCGCCTGCGTAATGGGGCCGCCCGTAGCGGCGCCCAAGGCTTCGGCGCCCGTGGCGGCCGCCTCTGATCCAAACATGGTCATCTGCCCGATAAACAGTATCGGCCCGTTGGCGTTACCTTGCGTGGCGTCTTCGTCGCGCTCAAGCGTGATTTCCAGTAATTGGTCTTGTGCTAGCACGCCCAGGCGTGCGGCAGGTATCTGTACGGGCCGGTTTGGGTCGATATGGCCGAGCAACCGGGGTTCCGGTACGGTGGCGCTACGCGTCCAGAGCACGGCTTGGCTGCCGGCCGGTACTTCCGTGTGAACCAGCGGCTGCATGATCAGGTTGCCTTGCGCATCCAGCGTGGCAGTCCAACCGGGCGTGCTGGTGGTACCGGGCGCCTGTAGGATCGCAGCCCGAGTCGGCGCGACCTTTATTACTTGCACGGGTGGAGGCGGCGGCTCCCCTGGCACCACGAATCCGAAGACGGCCGCTGAAACGGCGCAAAGGCTGATCAAACGCCACAGCCAGAGTTTGCGTACCAGGCGACGACGCTGTCGGTCGTGATCAGTAGAGGGCGTTGCACCGGAGCGGGAAGCCGTCGTCTCGCTCGGTTGTGAGGCCGTCGGTTCGCCTACGCGGGGTGTCGTGTCTCCGGCAGCGCCGGAACTGGTTCCCGCGGCGGGCCGCGAAGCCGTCGACGCTTCGGCGGGTCGGGAAACAGTCGATGCGCCGGCGGGTCGGGAAGCGGTCGATGTTTCAGCCGGTCGGGGCGTCGTCGAACGGACCGAACCTGCCTGCTCCGATGGACGAGCTTCCGCTGCACGCGGAACCTGAGAAGTCACTGGCGGCGCCGCCGGCTTCGCAACGCTGTTCGTCGGGCCAGGTGATGCCGCGCGGGGTGCGATAGACGGCGACGGTGCTGAAGTCGCCGCCGCCAGCGGAGAAGTCGGCTCCAGTGTCGGCGCAATGGGCGCGGCCGGCGCCGAGCGTTGTCTTAACAGCTGCAGTTGTGGCGGCGGCTCATCAAGCGGTGCCGGGCCGATGCCAAGCGTGCGTTGCAGGCGCTCGCGTACGGTGGTGTTAGGCTGCGCTCGGGGTAGGGCATCAACGAGCGCCAGCAGGCGTTCTTCCCAGGCGAGCGCGTGTGCCAGTGCCGCATCATCGTGGCTCAGCAGCCGATGGATTTGGGCATGCTCATCCGGGCCCAGTAATCCGCACACATACTCGGCGATCTGAACGGCTGTGCCGTCGGCCAACGACTTTTGTGGCAGCCGATTCATACTTGCAGTTCCTTGAGGCCCGCGCGCGTGTTGCTTCGTAAAGTGGTCTCACTGCCTTGCAACCAAGCGGCAAGCTGCCTGTAATCCGCGCCATGCAGATAGGCGTGCGCCACCGCCGTGAAAGCCATGGGGTGCGCCCCCGCAGCCAATTGCGCCACGCGCCCTCTAACCGACGAGGCGGGTGGCAGAATGGGCGGCTGGGCGGGAGGCGTTTCATTCAGCTGTAATCGGCGGCCACGCGCGACATGCCGCAATACGCTGTAGATCCACGCGCGGGCCGAGCCCATACCCGTATCGTACTGGTCGGCATTACGCCAGATCAGCACCAGGGTGTCATGCAGCAAGCCTTCGGCATCACTGGGAACAAGATGCCGGCATAGCGCCAACATGTGGGGCGCTTCGTGGTCATACAAACGGTGAAACGCCGCCTCTTCGCCTCGCGCGCAGGCGAGGAGGGCGGCGGCGTGATCGAAAGGGGCGGCGTCCATTGCTTCTCCGGGCGCCCGGTGGCGGGCAAAAGCGCTATTGTAGGGGCTCTCGCCCGGCCGTCGACCGCCCGAAACGTCTGGTAATCAGGATTTCTCGATCCCGGCCTTCTCGATGATCGCGCCCCACTTGTCGGTTTCGTTACGCTGAAACTCGGCAAGTTCCTCGGGGGTGGAAGTGACCGAGCGCGTTCCGGTCTGCTCGTAAAACTGAACGGCGGTAGGCTTGCCGGTGGCGGCGGTCAGCAGTTCGTGCAGGCGGCTCACGACATTGTCGGGTGTTCCAGCCGGGACATACGCGCCAAACCAATAGCCCATTTCGTAGCCGGGAACACCGGCTTCGGCGATCGTCGGCACGTCGGGCGCCAGGGGAGAGCGTTCAGGCGTCGTGACGCCCAGTGCTCGTAACGCGCCGCTCTTGGCCTGTGGAAGTCCGGTGGCCATGTCGCTGATCATCATATCGATCTGCCCACCCAGAAGGTCGGTGATGGCCAAGGGGTTGCTCTTATAGGGCACATGCAAAAGCTCGACACCGGCCATCTGCTGCAGTAGTTCGCCGGCCACGCGGCTACTCGAACTACCGCTACCGAACGACAGCTTTCCGGGGTTTTCCTTGGCGATGCGCAGGAAGTCAGTAACGCTCTTCGCTTCAGACGAAGGGTGAACCACCATGATCTGTCCGCCGGTGCCCAACAGGGTAACGGGCTGGAAGTCCTTCACGGGGTCGTAGCTTAGTTTCTTGTAGAGGTGTGGGTTAGCAGCGTGGCTGGTGTTTGTAGTGATCAAGACCCGATAGCCGTCAGGTGCCGCGCGGGCGACGTCCGAAGCCCCGATCATGGCGCTCGCGCCCGGCTTGTTTTCAATCACGACGGTGGCACCCGACACGTCGGTGACGCCCTGACCAATGGCACGGGCCAATTGGTCGGTTGCACTGCCTGGCCCGAACGGTACGACGAACGTGATGGGGCGCTCAGGAAACGCCTCGGCAGCGGCTTGCGCAGGCATTAACCACGGCAATGTGGCGACGCACGCCGCCATAAGGAGTCGGCGGCGGATAGGTGATGTTGTCGTTTTCATGAGGTCTCCTCCAGGGGATAATGAACATCGGGCAGGCGCGCCGCGAGTTCAGGTGTAACGAACACGGGAAAATCAAGTAAGTGGAACGACAACGCCTTGCCGTGGGTGTCGAGATTGAGCGCATCATTCACGCCACCATCAAGCACGCCTTCGATCACAAAATTAAATGCAGCGATCGATTCAACGGGGTATCGGGTGACCCGGGTCGGCTTGCGTGCGGCGAACCAGGCGTGCACCGCTTCTTCGGTCAACTGGGCAAGCAGTATGGGATACAGCTCGTCGTACCAGGCAATCACGCTGATATTCGAGATATTCCCTTTGTCGCCGGTGCGGCCGTGAGCCAAGCGGTAGAGCGGCACTTCGATCAGGGCGGAGGTCATGGCAGAAAGCTCCATGAAGCAGGAGCGAGCTCCCTGGGAATAACCGTTGAAACGCTGTTGAGCCGCGGTTTGATCGAGGTTCGAACCCCGCCGCCGCCGGCCGGCCCGCAGGTATAGAGTGCGTTCATTTCGCGTAGCAACCGTTCAGCGGTCTGGCGATCGGTATGCGTTGCCGCCATGCGCAGCCGGATGTCTCGCCCGTGTCCGGGCGCGCGTGCGGCCAACATGTCGCCATCGTCATCGGCCATGATGCTCATCGCGCCGATGAGGTCGGCTCGCAGCTTCAGCGATGAGCCCACACGCTTGCGTATGATCTCCGCCGCAAGCCGGGCCCGGGCTTCCGCCTGCACGCCCGCGTACGAGATCTCGGCTTCGGCCAACCAGCCGCCTTTCACGAACACATTGGCCTTGAGCGTATCGGGCCGTTGGTGCCCTTGCACCCCCTGCACCCGAACCCGGTCTGGGCCGGCGTCCGACACACGCACCCGACTGATGTCGGCCGTGACGTCGGGCGTGAGATAGGCTGCCGGGTCATGAACCTCGTATAAGAGCTGTTCCTTCACCGTTCGGCTGTCGACGCGCCCGCCGGTCTGGGTGGGTTTGGTGATGACGATACCGCCATCCGGCTCCAGTTGGGCGATGGGGAAGCCAAGGCAGTGCATGTCCGGAATATCCTTCAGGCCCGGTATCGCAAAGTATCCGCCGGAGACCTGTGTACCGCATTCAAGCAGATGCCCCGCCATGGTGGCAGCCGCTAGGTTTTGATAGTCGCCCGGGCTCCAACCGTAATGCGCCATCGCGGGCCCAACGACTAATGAGGGGTCGGCCACGCGACCAGCCACCACGATGTCGGCCCCTTCGCGCAGCGCGTCAGCGATTTCAGCTGCGCCCTGATAAGCGTTGATACAGACGATGCGCCCGAAGTCTAGGCCGTGGGGCAGGGCAGTGCGTAAGTAGTCGAGCTGTTCCGGTCGATCGAGTTGATCACCCGACAGCACTGCAATGCGGGGGCTGCGTAGCCCCAGCTCGGCCGCAAGAAGGCGAATCCGACGAGCGGCCGCGGGCGGATTGGCTTGCCCAAAATTGCTGACGATGCGGATACCGTGCTGCAAACACTCGGCCAAGCATGGGCGCAGCATTTCATCCAGCAGCGGCTCGTAACCCGCTTCGGGGTCTCCATTGCGAGCCAATTGCGCGAGCGCCAGCGTGCGCTCCGCGAGGGTTTCGAACACCAGGGCATGGCCACCGGTTTCTATCAGCGTCTTCACCACGGGGCCGACACCGTCGGTACGGTCGCCCGAGAAGCCTGCCGCGCATCCTGCTATGAAACTTTCCATTCCTGCTGTGTCTCCTGCCGTAGTCGTACTAACGGTAAGAGACGGCGATTGATAAGTAAAATAGAAAGTCCGGATAAGAATATCGAATTTTTCTATGAATCTTTCATCACGTCAGCTGAGGGCGTTCCTCTACTTGGCCGAAGAGCAGCACTTCACTCGCGCGGCGCGGCGCTGCCATCTGACTCAGCCGGCGTTCAGTGCACTCATTCAGTCGCTGGAGGAATCCATCGGTGCGCGCCTGTTCGACCGCTCCACCCGGCGAGTCGAGCTCACTCCCGAGGGGCGACACTTTTTCCGTTCCGCCCCGCGCTTGCTCAACGACTTAGATTCGCTGGTGGGCGAGATGCGCGAACTCACCACCAAACGGCGTGGCCGGGTGCGCGTGGCGGCGCTGCCCTCTCTGGCGGCCGGCTGGCTGCCACGAATCTACGCCGCCTATGCCGCCGAATACCCTGGAGTCGAGCTGTCATTGCACGACGCCTTGTTAGAGCCATGCCTGCAGCAGGTTCGGGAAGGAGGCGTCGACATGGCCCTGGCAGCGGAAGGGCGAGACATGAGCGGCCTGGTTACCGAAGCACTTTGCGAAGACCTTTTCTACCTGGTGTGCCGAGCCGATCACCGACTGTCAGCCGAAGAGCAGGTGGAGCTCGGCGCGCTGCGCGGGGAACGCATGATTCACTTGGGCAAAGGCAGCAGCATCCGGCAGAGCTTGGCCACCCATGCGGCACTGGAATCGTTGCCCACGGCATTGGAAGTCGACCACCTAGCAACGGTTACGGGGCTGATTGTGGCGGGAATGGGGGTGAGCCTGGTGCCGGGCATGACGCTGTTTCACTTCAAGCACCCAGACCTGCGCATTGTTCCGCTTGCCGAGGCGAGCGCACTGCGGCGGCGCCTCTACCTGGTTCGCCGCGAGCACCGCAGCCTCTCGCATGCGGCGATGGCATTTCGTGAATTATTGATGCGGGAACGCGATTCACTAGTACCTAATGGCCACTTTGCCATCAGGGAAACCCCGTAAAATTCTTTGCGCATATAGGACCGAAATGGTACTATATGGATTCGTACACACAGGTTGATCTCAGGAGCACAGGCGCAATGCTGCGCGTCAGCAAAATCATCGATTACGGCACGCTGGTGCTTACGCACATGGCGTCAGACCCGAACAGGGTATTCAGCGCGGCCGACCTCGCCGCAGCGCTGGGCCTGGGTCAGCCGGTGGTGAGCAAGGTGCTGAAGTCGTTAACGCAGCGCGAAATACTGACAAGTACGCGCGGTGCACGCGGTGGCTACATGCTAGGCCGCCCTGCTGAAGAAATCAGCATTGCCGACATTATAGACGCTCTCGATGAACAACCTTTCGGTCTCACGGAATGTACGGCTACGCCAGGGTCATGCAGTGTCGAGGCCGGCTGCAACATTCGCAGTAACTGGCACCGCATCAACACCATTGTGCGGCAGACGCTCGAGCGCGTTTCTGTGGCTGACATGGTGAACCCACTGGCAACCATCGAATTCAAGACCGACCGGCCCTCACCGAAGGGGGCGCCGGCCCACACCACGGCGGCATGCCCCTCGACATGGAGTTTTACTGAATGAGCAGTACCGCAACCGACAACATCGATTCCTTCCTCGATCGGGAATATACGGCCGGCTTCGTCACCGAGATTGAGTCCGTCACGTTTCCTGCGGGGTTGTCTGAAGACACCATCCGCCAGCTTTCCGCCATCAAGAAAGAGCCTGAGTTTCTGCTTGAATGGCGCCTTGCCGCGTATCGAAAATGGCTCGAAATGACGCCGCCCGAATGGGCGCACGTCCAGTTTCCGCCCATTGATTTTCAAGACATCAGTTACTACTCGGCGCCCAAGAGCAAATCCGACGGCCCCAAGAGCCTCGACGAAGTCGATCCCGAACTGCTGCGCACCTACGAAAAACTCGGTGTGCCGCTGCACGAACGCGCGCGCTT
The DNA here is from genome assembly GCA_964590015.1 of uncultured Burkholderiaceae bacterium. GTDB lineage: Bacteria > Pseudomonadota > Gammaproteobacteria > Burkholderiales > Burkholderiaceae_B > Yanghanlia. Next base: position 11,854 of record CAZPYF010000012.1, on the reverse strand, counting down.
GGCCGGCGTGGCTGTAGACGCCGTGTTCGATTCGGTGTCGGTGGCCACGACCTTCCGCAAGCAGCTTGAAGACGTCGGGGTGATCTTCTGTTCGTTCTCTGAAGCGGTGCAGCAGTACCCCGACCTGATCAAACAGTATCTGGGCACAGTCGTTCCACCGGGCGATAACTTCTATGCTGCACTGAACTCCGCGGTCTTCTCTGATGGCTCTTTCGTGTATATCCCGAAGGGCGTGCGCTGCCCCATGGAGCTGTCGACCTACTTCCGCATCAATGCGTCCAATACAGGCCAATTCGAGCGCACTCTGATCATCGCGGCTGAAGGGTCGCATGTCAGCTACCTCGAAGGCTGTACGGCGCCCATGCGCGACGAGAACCAACTGCACGCCGCAGTGGTCGAAATCGTGGCGCTCGAAGACGCCAAGGTGAAGTACTCCACCGTGCAGAACTGGTACCCGGGCGACAAAGACGGCGTGGGCGGCATCTACAACTTCGTAACGAAGCGCGGTGAATGCCGTGGTGCCCGTTCGCACATCTCCTGGACCCAGGTGGAAACCGGTTCAGCCATCACCTGGAAATACCCCAGCGTGGTGTTGCGCGGCGATGACTCCGTGGGTGAGTTCTATTCGGTGGCCGTGAGCAATCATCGTCAACAAGCCGACACCGGCACCAAGATGATTCACATCGGGCGCAATACGCGCAGCACCATCATTTCCAAGGGTATCTCGGCCGGATACGGCAGCAATGCCTATCGCGGTCTGGTGCGCATGACGCCCAAGGCCGAGAATGCACGGAACTTCACGCAGTGCGACTCCCTGCTTATCGGTAAGAAGTGCGCGGCGCATACGTTCCCGGCCATCGAAGTGCAAAACCCCAGCGCCCGAGTCGAGCACGAAGCCACCGCTTCGCGTATCGGCGAAGATCAACTTTTTTATGCCATGCAGCGCGGCCTCACAGCCGAAGACGCCGTTTCCATGATCGTGAACGGATTCTGCAAGGAAGTTTTCAAGGAATTGCCCATGGAGTTCGCGGTTGAAGCGCAGAACCTGCTCGGTGTGAGCCTTGAAGGCAGCGTAGGTTAAGGAGAAATCATCATCATGCTGAACATCAAGGATTTACACGCTTCCATCGAAGACAAGCCCATCCTGCGCGGATTGAATCTGCAGGTGAACCCGGGCGAAGTGCACGCCATCATGGGCCCCAACGGCTCGGGCAAAAGCACGCTGGCACAGGTTCTGGCCGGTCGCGAAGATTACCGCGTCGATAGCGGCGAAGTCATCTACCAGGGCGAAGATCTGCTTGCTATGCCCATTGAAGATCGGGCCCGCGCCGGCATCTTTCTGGCATTCCAGTACCCCATCGAGATCCCCGGGGTATCGAATGCTTATTTCCTGCGGGCAGCGGTGAACGCGGTGCGTCGTCATCAGGGCCTCGACGAACTCGACGCCATGGACTTCCTGAAGCGCGTGAAGGAAGAAATGAAGACGGTGGGCATGAAGGAAGAGTTCCTTTATCGCTCTGTGAATGAAGGCTTTTCAGGCGGCGAGAAGAAGCGCAACGAAGTGCTACAGATGTCGCTGCTCGAGCCGAAATTGGCGGTGCTCGATGAAACCGACTCGGGCCTTGATATCGACGCGCTGCGCGTTGTGGCCGACGGTGTCAACCGTCTGCGCTCGCCCGAACGTGGTCTGATCGTCATTACTCACTATCAGCGCCTGCTCGACTACATCGTGCCTGATTTCGTGCATGTACTGGCCGGCGGCCGCATCGTACGCTCCGGCGGCAGCGAACTCGCTCACGAGCTCGAGAAGCGCGGTTACGGCTGGGTCAAGGAACTTGAGGCCGAGCAAGGAGCGCGGGCATGAGTTCAGTGCAGTCTTGGGCAACCGATTTCTCGGCTCGCCACGCCCAGCTTCCAGGCGCATCGCTGCCTTGGCTGGCCGCGATGCGCAAGCGAGCCATCGACCGCTTCATGGCGGAAGGCTGGCCGACCACCAGGCATGAAGACTGGCGCCATACCTCGCTGGCTTCGCTGGAAGGGGCCACGTTCAATACCGAAGCGGCGCCTGTCGATGTCGCGGCCAGTGTGCGCAAACTACGCGGTGACGAAGCCGGCCATTGGCTCGTCTTCGTTGATGGCCGCCACGCTCCGGAACTGGGTCAATTGGGCGCCTTGCCGGCCGGTGTACGCATCGGCACGTTGGCTGACGCCCTGAATCATGACGCCGACCTGGTCGAACACGCATTCGGCAGCGAAACCGATGGCAGCAGTACGGCAGCTCTGAATCTGGCCTTCGCCAGCGACGGCGCATTCGTGCACCTGGCCGGCGGTACAGTGCTTGAAGACCCCGTGCATGTGGTGTTCGTGGCCAGTGGCGACGGCGCCGCCGCTTTCCCGCGCAACCTGTATGTAGCGGAAGCAGGGGCTCAGGGTAACGTCGTTGAGCATTACGTCGGGCGCGATGGCAATGTCACGTTCACGAACACCGTCTCGCGTGTACAAGTCGCGGCCGATGCCCGGCTGACTCACACGCGGCTTCAGCAAGAAGCACCCGAGGCGTTTCACCTGGGTGCGCTTGACGTTGAACAGGCGGGCAAATCGTACTTCGCCTCGCATTCCATTTCGCTGGGCGCACGCCTGGCACGCCACGACATCGCCACGCGATTCGACGGCCCACGTGCCGAGAGCCTGCTGAACGGTGTGTATTACGCCAACGGGCAACGCCACGTCGATCATCACACGCTGATCGGCCATGCGCAGCCCAACTGCGTGAGCCACGAACACTATCGCGGCATTCTGGCCGACCGTGGGCGCGGCGTGTTTCGCGGCCGCATTCTGGTGGCGCCGGGCGCCGACGGCACCGATGCCATCCAGCGTAACGACAGTCTGCTGCTTTCGAAACTGGCGCGTACCGATTCGAAACCCGAGCTCGAAATTTACGCGGAAGATGTGCGCTGCACGCACGGGGCCACAGTGGGGCAGCTTAATGAAGACAGCCTGTTCTACCTCATGGCTCGCGGGCTGAGCGAAGAGCACGCCCGCAACGTGCTCATCTATGCCTTCGTGCTTGAAGGCCTGGCGCGTATCGAACCGGAAACCGTTCGTCGTCGGGCGAGCCACGCCGTTCGCGGGCTGACACCGGGCGGAGATGAACTGGAGGAGCTCGAATGAGCGTAGCGGCACCCCAAACTGAAGCTGCCGTTGCCGCCTTTGACTATGCGGCAGACTTCCCCATTCTCGAGCAGAAGATTCACGGCCGACGCCTCGTCTATCTTGATAACGGTGCAACCACACAGAAGCCGAACGCGGTCATCGATGCCGAGGCTCGCTTCTATCGCGAATCCAATGCCAATATCCATCGGGGCGTGCATTGGCTTTCGCAACACAGCACCGATTTGTACGATGCGAGTCGCGAACGCGTGCGCCGTTTTCTGAACGCGCAGCATGTTGCCGAAATCGTCTTCACTCGGGGCACTACTGAAGCCATCAATCTGGTGGCTGCAAGCTGGGGTCGCCGGAACCTGAAGGAAGGCGACGAAATACTGTTGAGCGGCATGGAGCACCATTCCAATATCGTGCCGTGGCAGATGGTGGCCGAACAAACCGGCGCGGTGATTCGCGTTGCGCCGATCACCGACGATGGCGAAATCGACATGCAAGCCTTTGCCGGTCTGCTTAACGATCGCACGCGCTTCGTGGGTGTCTGCCATGTGTCGAACGCGTTAGGTACAGTGAACCCGGTTGCCGAAATTGTGCGTATGGCCCACGAGGTAGGCGCGATCGTGCTGGTCGACGGGGCGCAAGCCGTCGCCCATCAAGTGGTCGATGTGCAAGCCATCGGCTGCGATTTCTATGCCTTTTCCGGGCACAAGCTTTATGGCCCGACCGGTATCGGCGCACTGTACGGCCGCAAGGAACTCCTTGATTCGATGCCTCCCTGGCAAGGCGGCGGCGACATGATCCATACCGTTAGCTTCGAGCGCGCCACCTATGCCGAAACGCCGCAGAAGTTCGAGGCAGGAACGCCCAATATTGCCGGCGCGGTTGCCCTGGACGCGGCCATTGCCTATGTTGAAGAGATTGGCCTTGCGCGCATCGCACAGCATGAAAGCATGCTGGTGAGCTATGCGACCGAGGTTCTTGGCCGTGTGCCGGGCTTGCGATTCATCGGGCAGGCGCGGGAACGCGCAGGCATTACCTCGTTCGTGGTCGATGGCATTCACCCGCACGATCTGGGCACCATCCTCGATATGGAAGGTGTTGCGATCCGGGCGGGCCATCACTGCGCCATGCCGCTCATGACACGCTTCGGCTTGCCGGGCACCGCCCGCGCGTCGTTTGCAATCTACAACACGAAAGAAGATGTTGACGCGCTGGCCACCGGCTTGCACAAGGCGCGTCGGCTGTTTGGCCTGGAGACCAGCGCATGATCGGGCAGTCTGGCGATTTACGAGAGCTCTATCAGGAAGTGATCTTCGATCACAACCGACGGCCACGCAACTTCTGCGCCCTTGACCCGGCCACCCATCAAGCCGATGGGCACAACCCCTTATGCGGCGATCAGCTCACCGTTTATGCCCGCGTCGCAGACGGCGTGGTCGAGGCAGTGAGCTTCGTGGGCCAGGGATGCGCCATTTCCACGGCGTCGGCCTCGCTTATGACAGAAGCGGTGAAGGGGATGCCGGTCGAGGAAGTGGAAAGCCTGTTTCAAGATATGCACGCCATGCTTACCGAATCGCACCCCGACCGCGATCTTGGCAAGCTGGAAGTGCTCTCGGGCGTGAGGGAATTTCCCGCCCGCGTGAAGTGTGCCACCCTGGCCTGGCACACCTTGCACAATGCTATTACCCAGGCCCAGGAAACCGCCCAAACCGAGTAGCGTCATGATGCATTTGAAGAGTGAAGAAATCGAGGTTCAACGAGACTGCCCGGCGGTAACGATTCCCTATGGGTCGCCCGTCACCATCGAAAAGGGATGTACGGCCGTCATCACACAGAACCTCGGCAGCAGCATCACCGTGATGGTGCAAGGAAACCTATATCGCGTTGAAGGCGAGGATGTTGATGCCTTCGGGCTGGAAGTTCAGACCGTTGAACGCCATGTACCGGAAGGCCCGGTTACCGAGGAATACATCAAGGAAATGGCGTGGGAAATGATGTCGACCTGCTTCGACCCCGAGATTCCCGTCGACATTGTGAACCTTGGCCTGATCTACGGTTGTGATGTCATACCCCTGGGTGACGAACGATTCCGTATCGAGGTGCGCATGACCCTCACGGCCCCCGGCTGCGGCATGGGTACGATGATCGCCGACGAGGCGCGTACCAAGCTGCTGAATATCCATGGGGTTGATGAAGTTACGGTCGACCTGGTGTGGGATCCGCCATGGAGCCGCGAGATGATGAGCGAATCCGCCCGGCTTCAATTGGGCCTGCTCTAAGCGTCTTCTTGCGCGTCGGCACGACGGTTGCCACCCTCCGGTACGCACACACAGTTTGCGAAGAGTTCGGGCGTGCAGACACGTCCACGTACACAAGGAGCGGAAATGATCAAGAAAGGATCTGCGGTATGGGAAGGCAGCTTCAAGGAAGGCAGCGGAACCATCTCTACGGAGTCGGGTGCGCTCAAGAAAGCGGCTTATGGCGTTTCACAACGATTTGAAGGCCAGCCCGGCAGCAATCCGGAAGAGCTGATCGGCGCGGCGCATGCGTCATGCTTTTCCATGGCGCTCTCGCTCATGTTGGGCGATGCGGGCTTTGAGCCGGCGAGCATTGAAACCACGGCTGCAGTCAAGCTTGAAAAAGTCGGTGATGGATTCGCCATCACGTCCAGCCATCTATCGGTGCATGCCCGAGTGCCGGGTATCGAACCCGATAAATTCAGTGAAATCGCAACTCTGGCGAAAGCCGGCTGCCCGGTATCGAAGGCATTGAACCTGGAAATTACGATGGACGCGACACTGCTGGCCGACTAGGTCGGCCTGCAGGCTCATGGGCGCGACTCGCCATGCTTGTCCAGCATGGAAGCCCAACCTAATGTGGCACCGCGCGACACCGCCGCATACACGGCGGCGTTACGGTTGTGAACATCCAACCGTTGGTAAAGCGTCTCGGTATGGGCCTTTGCTGTGGCAACCGAAATATTGAGTGCGCGCCCAACCGTCTTCATGGGATAGCCCTGTGCCAGCAATACCAACACTTCATACTGGCGAGGCGTGAGCCCGAGCAGCCGGCTTTCACGGTGGGCCGTCGTGCCCGGCTTGATAGGCGGCGCGAATTCAGACTGATTTGAAGTCGGACTTCTTGACAGTGCGGCCATGGCAAATGGTAGAGCGCCGTTGCGAGGGGCGGGATGGCCGTTCGACGCTATGGCAGAGATCGGGGTTGGCTTAGCCATTGACGGCCGAGCCGACCCTTCGGCTGTGTGCCCGTTCGCCCCTGCAGCCACGACGTGGGCGGGAAAACATGTTCCACCGGCCAGTACCAACTTTGCCGAAGCTTGCAACAACTCGGGCGGCGCCTGTTTCGCAACCATACCAGCCACGGATTCAGGCAGCTCGGTGAAGTCGGGCTGATCGTGGTCGTCCATGAGTAGCAGGATACGCCCTGGCGAGAAATACTCTTGAGCGGCATTGGCCAGCTTGGCACTGCATCGCGATGATGTCAGCGACAAGAGAAGAAGATCGCAATGGCCGGGGGGAGGATCGGCATATTCTTCCAATACAGCGTAGTCGTGTTCCTGGATCGACGCCTGAGGGATAGCTTCGCTAAGCAGTTGCCGCAGCCCCAGCCGGTACAGCGGGTGCGGCTCAATGATGACAACGGTTCGCATTATTGTGTTCCTAGATTCGGTGTCGTGGGAGTGCCGTTTACACCGACCAGAGAACGCTGAGCGACTACGCCCCATCACACTTACCGAATTACAACTGCGAGTCGCACTGCCTGGTCGATGATATAGCGCTTCAACAACTGAGAAAGGGGCCTGCATTAGTTCGTAAACTCCGCCCCTTGACTAGGTATCGTATGCTTGCATTTTTCAAACCACAAGCATCCGTATCAGGACGTGAGTATTCATTTAATGCATAATGCAACAAAAAATTCCAACTTCAGATTGTGTATAAGGCGTTAGGATGGGCACTCAAATGTGTAACGCAGCGTCTGAATTTCTTTGCCCGTCAAAGTGATCTCGATGACGCAGTTCGCGCCGGGTTGATTACCCAGTGACAGCCGCGTCAGGGCGGCAGGGGTGTCAGCGCCTACGTGCACCACGCCTGTCTGCCCGATCACCGCACGCCCCGACTGTCCCTCTTGTACGGCACGGATTCTGTACCGGAGATCTTGCGCGTGGCTGCTGGCAACGTAGGGCACCACGGTGCCGGGCTTCACCCATTCCTGGGTATCCAGCCATACTTGAATGTCAGCGTCGCCTTGCATAATGCTTCTCGCTTGTTACGTAGCACTTATTACAATTTTGCATATATATGACATATCTTGAAATGCGGGCGACGGAGCGCCCGCATTCCATTCTGCTTAGTTGCCTTGGGTCACGCTACCGTAGTTGAATGAGCCGCTTTGAGTCACTGTTGCAGTGTGACTGTTGCCACTCATATCAACCATCGCCACGTTGCCCCAACCGCTTTGAGTCACAGTGGCCCTCAGGTCGTGACCGTCTTGAGCGACATTGGCGTACTGGTTGCTGCCGCTCTGAACGACATCTACCCGGTTGGCTGCCACGCCGTTGCCGCGCTGGTCGATGTCTGCAGTGTTGGAGAACCCGGTCTGCGTAACGTTAGCTGTCAGCCGGTCTCCACGTTGCACGATGCTGGCGTCATGCCCCCAGCCGCCATTCTGGTTGATAGTCGCCCATTGGTTCTGTGCGTCACCGCCCCAGCCCCAGCCCCAGCCGCCAGACGAGCCTTGATCAATGCTGGCCGAGCTGCCATGAGCGGCTTGGTAAATCTGAGCGCCACCATAGTTGAGCCGATCCTGCTCGATAGACGCCGTATTGAAGCTGCCCGGCGCATCGATTTCGGCCCAAACCCGTTCGCTGCGGGTCTGCTCGATCTCATGGAAGTTGTTCCAACCCGAAGTCGTGATAGACGCATCAACATACGATCCATCATTGTTGGATTGGTCGATCGTGGCGTAGCTGAAACCGCCCGACTGTTCGATCGTGGCTGTATCGGCCAAAGCGACAGACATGCCGCCCCAGGCGAGTGTGATGCCCAACGCAAGTGCAGATAATTTCACATTCATGGTGTAGCTCCTAGTTGTGTTCATTGCGCTGCTAAAAGGGCCGGATCGAGCGGCACCGCACTGTGGCCCCCACACCAGTACGGCGCAGCCGGCTTACGCCGACGTACTCGGATCACGCATCACGATTCCGGACGCGGCGATCCTTCTCCCGTATCGGGAGTCAATTTGGGGCCGCCCAGGCCGTCGGTCGGCATCTGAACAACGTTGTAGGTGTCTCCGGCTGCGGCGGCCAGGTAACGCTGGATCAGCGGCGAATTCCAGTCCGCTTCGTTTCTCAACTTCCAGTTACCGTCCTTGAGACCCTGGATGGTGAGATGGATGACAGCGGCTTCAATGGCCTCTTTCACGCTAAGCTGTGCGGGTTCGTTACTGGTGATACCGGCCTCGAACTCGAACAGGTCGGTGTAGTTGACGAACTTGTAAACGCTGGGCGTGAGCTCGTATGAAAAGATGGTCTTGGTCGTCGATACCGACTGCAGAACCGCACCGGTACGGATGTCGATGCTGCGCAAATTGATCGTGACTTGATCCATGCGATATTGAGTCGACGCACCAACTCCCAAAAAGCGTGCCCCCACGCCGCCTGTGCGCAGGTTGCTTTCGTAGGCGATGATGCCTCCGTCCAGCAGTATCGACGCGGCCAGTAAAGGCGGCACATCGGTGGGCGCCGGAGCGTCGCCGGGCATTTCGCCTGCACGCACAATACGACGCTCGGTCAACAGTTCCTGCAGGCTTTCTCGTTCCACGGGCGTGAACCAGCCCGAGTCTTTGAGTGCCTTGATCAGCATCGATGCCGCGCCTTGGGTCACCGAAGTCGAGAAGGAGCTGTCCGGCGACGGCTTGTACTGACCGGTCTGGTCACGAAAACCGTAAACGGCGGCGATCACTTTGCCGCGAGCCGGTGGCATCAGGCTGAGATCCCGCGTAGAGGGTGAGGGCGGGGTGAGCGTAGCGGCGGTCTTTAATTGCACGGGTTCGCTAGGAGGAACTGCGCATGCTGTCAATGCACCCAACAATGCGAGTGCAAAGGTGCTGCGAGCCAGCCGTGAGCGGCGTGTGCCGCGCAATGCGCCGCGCGTGGAGTGATTGGCCGTGTTCATTGACTACTCACCATGAAGGCAGTTGTGGCGCCGGTCACTTTGTCGGTTGTGGTCACGTTCAACATGCCGTTGCCGATGTCCGCGATCTGAATGATGAAGTTGTCAGTTTCCAGATTGCCCGGAATCAAGTTTCCGTTCGGTCCGATGATCTTCGACGTGGCGGCCGTGGTAAGGCGGTTAACCACCTGGCGCTCCAGTGTTTCGTTGAACTGTTCCAGCGGCGTCTTTTCTTCGAGACCGATTTCTTCGTCCAGACCGGGATCGGTATGGGTTTTCGTGGCCAATGCCGAGTTCAACAACACATGCCCGTAGGCGGGGTTGCCTCCAAATGATGGGTTCCGTGGGTAATAGATCAGTTCGCTCGCCACTGCCTGGCCTGTCATTGAGGCAGCAGCGATGAGCAAGGCGGCACGCAGGCTGCCTGAGCGGATAGTGGACATGTGGGCTCCTGTCTTCATAGTTCCTCCGGACCCAGGTCGGGGTTCCGGGTGGTGAGTCGTTCCAGCTCGCGCCGGGCAACGTTTTCCAGTACTTGATCTACTGCCACTTCGCTGATGGCACGCGTGGCAGAGCGTGCAGGGGGCAGAAAGGTGTGAAACATCCGCTGCTGCCGGTACTGCACCCATATCTCGCTGCCAAAGCGCGCGGTAGGACGTTCGTGTATGGATATGGAATACCGGGATGACTCGTCGGTCTGGCGCCAGCGCGTCGAGAAATACCGGTAGAAGTCCTTGCCCAGTACGGTGACGGTGCGGTTGACCACGACTCCGCCCAGCGGATCCGAAAACACCCGTTCGACGGCTTCTCGCGGATCAGCAGGGGCCTCAGCGGTTGACGCCGTGGCCCGCGCTTTGCTGCTTTGCTCCTGCGCGCCGGGTTGCGCGACAGCGCTACCCGTGTAGGCGCCTAAGAACAGCGGAACCAGCGCGGTTCCTACGAATGTGCCTATCCGGGCGTAACCGCTCACATGCGACCAAAGCGACTGCAAGGCATGGTCGGATGTTGCACCGCAGTATTGCGAAGTATGAACTTCAGCCATTCCCGGACCCATCCTGAAAGAATTTCTCGCGTTCCACATACATTCGGTCGCAGCCTGGAAAACGCTTGTATGGGCTGTATCTTATGGAAACGGTGGTCACATCGACATGCGACATTCGGCGGAAATTTGATCGGCCCGAAGACTATAAAGATTTAGGCTTAATACAGTTGGCCGGTGGAAATGCTGCGCTGCGAAAACAGCGAGCGACGCGCCCGAAGCCCTGGATTCCATAGGCTCGGCGAGGTTCGGCGTCTCCTTTTTGTCTCTTCCAGGCCGCTACATGGCGGTCGACCGAAAGGATGAAAGGGTAATTGCTAGGCGGATCTAAACGCAGAAAAGGCCTGCAACGTATGAGTTACAAGCCTTTGAGGGTTGGAAACAGGCGCCGAAGCCTGTGAACGCGACTTACGACATTTTGCACTCGGGCGAGGGCGGCGGGGTGATCGATGCCGGGAATTCTTGCTCGATCACCGGGCGAAGTACGCCGTCGATAGTTTTCGCTCGCGCTACGTAGTTCGGAATAATCATCTGGTTATCATCGGCGCGTATGGTGCTGGTGCCATAGAGCGTCTCGACCTCGGCGCCTCGTAAGGCTTTCATTACCGCCAAGGGTTCCACGCTGTCGGCCTTCTCGACACCTTGGAAGAGAACCATGGCCCCAATGTAAGCCTGGGCCTCGGTGTCAGAAGGCAAGCGTCGGCGCCCAGCCGAAGATTCAAAACTATTATGAGCAGGCGCTTGATGGGTTCTCCGTCAACGATTTGACCCACACCTTGCATTACCTCCTCAAGCTGCTGGATAACATGCAGGCGGTGGACGAGCACCAGAATCGGGCACGCAACGGCAAAACCGAGGCTTGAGACCGAATCGCGGGCTAAGGTGCAACGTATGGCACAGGCATCAACTGGAGTGGAATCAATGACAGACATGAAAGCGATCTATCTGAACGGGCACGGTGGCAACGAGGTGGTGCAGTTCGGGCGGCGCCCGGCACCCGAGCCAGCGCCCGGTGAGGTCTTGGTGCGTATGCGCGCGGCCACGCTCAATCGTGTCGACCTCTACATGCGTGACAGCGGCGCGGGCATCACGCACGTTCTGCCGCAGATCATGGGCGTCGACGGGGCGGGCGAAATCGCGCAGATCAACGCTTCGGGCAGTAAGCTGACAGTGGGGCAAGACGTCGTGCTGCATCCCGGAATCGCCTGCCGGCGATGTGAGTATTGCCTGAGCGGCGAAACGGTGTTGTGCACGTCAATCCGTTTCCTCGGCGAACACCGCGACGGCACACTGGCCGAGTACGTGTCTTTACCGGCCCAGCATGTCTTTCCTATGCCCCCGGGCCTGAACTATGTCGAGGCGGCCGCGCTGGGGGTGAACCATCTGACGGCGTGGCGCATGGTGGTGGGGCAAGCCGTCTGGGCCGATGCGTTGAAGTCGCTTGCGCGTGGCGGGCGCCTGG
>CAZPYF010000011.1:13733-23735 GCA_964590015.1 uncultured Burkholderiaceae bacterium | reverse complement strand
TCGCGGTTCATGATGAACACGTTGGTGAGCTGGCGCAGCAGAACTGGGTTGGGCCCATCGGTTTCGATTTCGACCGTGTTGCCGTCGACAGCCCGAACGTCTTTGATACCGTTCACATAGGCTTTGAAGTGCGAGGTGGGCGCCATGGCGCGCTTCACCGAAAACACGACGTCGTCGGCTTCAAAAGGTGTGCCGTCGTGGAATTTGACGCTCTCGCGCAAGGTGAAGCGCCAGACCGTGGGCGAGGCCTGTTCCCACTTGGTGGCCAGCCCTTCAGCCAGTTCGAATTGCTCGTTGTACTGCACTAGCGGTTCGTACACATAGCTGGAACCCGCGATGGTGAGCCCTTCGTTTTGTGCATGCGGGTCGAGCGTGAGAATATCGCCCTGACTGGCCCAATGCAGCGGTTTGGCTTGAGAGGCAAGCGGCATGAGGAAAGCGGCGGCCACAGCGGCAGCGATAAATGTACGGCGCATGGGGAATCCTTACGAGAGGTTGAATCGTAACGAATATATGGAGGCGCTCGCTTCGGGTCAAGCATGTGTTTATACCTAGTCTGCACATTGACACAATGCACTCTATGAGCATGTCGCGGGCAGAGGCATCGGTACCAGGGGGTGCGCGTAAGGCCGGCAAGCGATACCAGGCGGCACGGGGTTTGCAGCAGAGGGTCGTTTGAAGCAACCGGAGTACGTCATGGCAATGCAGTCTTTGTTCGGAGAGAAGTCCACCACCAAACTGGCGGCGTTCTTCGACACCCAGCAGGAGCTCGATGCCGTATCCGAAGAACTGCGTAGGGTAAGCGGGCTACAGAATCCACAGATCTTGGTCGTTCGGCCGCATGACAGCGAGTTCGACCGGAAACTCGAGCCCGAGACGCAGGGTGTGGCCCGCACCGCGATTCGTTCGCACCTGTTTCTGGGCGCTGCCGGGCTCGGCCTTGGGCTGATTCTTTGGGGCGTGTTGTACGCCATGGCCATACCGGCCATTGTGTCGTCGCCGTTCTATAGCGGGGGCGCCATTGTGGCGTTTTCGACGGTCGCGGGCCTTCTTCTCGGCGGGCTGATTACGTCGCGCCCGGATCATCAGGTGGTGATCCAACGGGTGGATACCGCCACCAAAGCGGGCCACTGGACGCTCGTGATCCATCCGCGCGACCCGGCGCAATGCAAGTCGGCGGAGGATGTGCTCGAAGCTGCAAGCGTCGAGGTGGTTCGCAGCGTGTGACGTTCACCGTATGATTGCTGTCATGACGCACTCTAACTACGTAATGCCGCGTGGCCTGTTTTCTGCGATTGTCACTATCGGCATCAGCCTGGGCCTTTCGATGGCCGACGGCACGGCGCAGGCGCAAGCCGTCCCTGCACAGGAACTTGAACCCGTGCAAGGTCAGGCGCAGGCGGAACGGCTGGTCGATGGCCTGGAGCATCCGTGGGGGCTGGCCATACTGCCGGGTGATGAGGGCATGCTCATTACTGAGAAGCCGGGCCGACTACGTCTTTGGAATGGCCAAGGTCTGTCTGAACCGATCGAAGGGGTGCCGGATGTCCATGCCCGCTCGCAGGGTGGGCTGCTCGATGTGGTACTCGGCCCCGACTTTGCAACGACGCGGCACGTCTATCTGGGCTACGCCGAGCAGGGCGACCAGGGCCGGGCGGGTACAGCCGTGGGCAGGGGTGTGTTGTCGGCCGACGCCCGTTCTCTTCATGACTTCAAGGTGATTTTTCGTCAGACGCCCAAGCTGTCGTCTGGAGCCCATTTCGGAGTAAAGCTTGTTTTCGACCGGGAAGGGTATTTGTACATTGCGCTAGGCGAAAACAATCAGCGGCCCACCGCGCAGGATCTCGACAAGCATCAGGGCAAGTTGGTGCGCCTGCACGCCGATGGTCGTGTTCCCGACGACAACCCGTTTGTTTCTCAATCAGGCGCCTTGCCAGAAATCTGGAGTTATGGGCATCGTAATCAGCAAGGGGCCGCGCTCAACCCATGGAGCGGGCGGGTTTGGACTCACGAACACGGGCCGCGCGGCGGCGACGAGGTGAATATCCCGCAACGGGGTCTGAACTATGGCTGGCCGATTGCCACGCACGGGCGAAATTATTCCGGCCTGGCGATTCCCGAAGCGCAGGGCAGCGATGTTGACGGTATGGAGCCACCGCACTATGTCTGGGCCGATTCTCCGGCGATTTCCGGCATGGCGTTTTACGATGCCGATCGCTTCCCCCAGTGGCGCCACAGTCTTTTTATCGGCGCGCTGAAAGATAAAGAACTAATTCGTCTGCAGCTTGACGGCGATGCCGTTGTGGCCGAAGAGCGCCTCTTGGGCGACCTCAACGAACGCGTTCGCGAGGTGCGAGTCGGGTACGACGGATACGTGTATATCCTGACCGACGCCTCGAATGGTGCGCTGTATCGAGTGAGCCCGAACTGAACCCACCGACTACGGAGCCCATCATGCGACCCCTTTACATCTTCTTTTTTGTTGCTGCGCTGGCAGGCTGTCAAACTCAGTCTGCCGTGCCGTTCGAGCCGGTCACCGACCGGTGTAATTCGCTGCAGTATCTGTCGAAGGTGGGAATGAAGGCGGATGACGCTACAGCCGACGCCTTTCCGCCCGGAACGCGCATTATCAAGCCCGGCACCATGGTGACCCGCGACCACCGGCCTGACCGGCTGAACGTGCATGTGAACGACAACGGCCGCATCGAGCGCATTGACTGCGGTTGATGTTCCGGCGGCACCGGCGACCGGCGGGCTGGCAGCTCGCCTTAACCGGTGAAGCCGCCCTCGTCGAGCCACGTCTGTTCCTCCGACGTGGTCATCCGCCCGAGAACAGTGTTGCGATGAGGGAAGCGGCCAAAGCGCTTGATGACTTCATGGTGATGAGTGGCCCACGGCGCGGAAGCTGAGCCGGGCAAGTCGGCAAACAGCGCCACGCAGCGTTTCTGGTCGGGCATGGCCTCGGAATGCATGAACGGCATATAGAAGAACGCGCGCAGTTCCGTTTCGTAGCTGCGGTCGTGGCCGCTCGAAATAGCCGAGTTTGCGACCGCGCGAGCGAGCGGGTCCGTGGCGTAAGCGTGGGCGCTGCCTCGAAACACGTTGCGCGGTATCTGGTCGAGTAGCAGTACCAGTGCAAGGGCGCCCGGCGCGTTTTCGGGCCAGTCGGCGAGCTCGCCGCGCGATGCGGCCATGTGCAGGTCGAAGAACCGGCGGCCGCACTCAGCGTCGAATGCCTCTCCGCCTTGGAACCAGCGTTCCGGGCCGGCCTCCTGCCAGAAGTCGATGACGTCTTTCGCGGTGTCGTTCATGGTTACTCCCGTTTTGTACACGTTTCGTACCAAAGTGAGTGGGCGACGCCCTGGCCGGCGAACTGCTGTGCGCGTCGTGGGGAGCGCCAGATACCACCCGCCGCGCCCAATTGCGGTTCCACTGCATACCAGAACCAACGCCCGTCTTCATCTTGGGCTCGCCAGTTCCACCCTTCGGGCGCTTCGGCCCACGGCGGTGTGAGCGCTACTGCCAGCACCCGGCGCGCGGTCGTTTCGGCCTCGTCGCCGGCGGCGATGATTTCCCAGTCTACAGGCCCATGGTCGCGCTCAAGCTGGCGTCGTACCACCTCGGCTCCGGCATCCGACGCATCGCCACGGCGGGCACTTACGCGGGGAATCAGGATGTCGGCCTTGGCTTCAAGCCAAAAGCCAAGAAAAGGAACGCCGGCCTGGTCGGCGCATTGGGCCACACGCGCCCGCTCTTGCGACCGAGAGAACACTGCATCGGCAATGACCCCCCACCGTGCTGCCAGCGTATCGCGGCAACGTTCGTACAGCGTGGCATAAACGGCTTCCGATGACGCTGCGGTGTAGCTTTCCGGGGGTAGGGGCGTCTCGGCCGAGACGCCGGCGAGGTGCTTGCGAATGCGGTCGGACGCCAGAACGCGCGCGCCCGGTGCGGGGCCGATGCGATGGGCAATAGCCGCTGCAACCGTGGATTTGCCCGACCCGCTCAGGCCACCGATGGCGATCAGCTGCGGTGCGGCCGACTCAAGCAACTGCATGGCCAAGGAAAGATAGCCCTGAGCCTGGGCGACGATTTCTTCCCTGGATGCGGCGTCAGGCAGCTCGGCCTGCGCGGCCAGTACCTGTGCCCGAATCGACGCCCTGAGCGCCATGAAGAACGGCAGCAACGCCAGCCCGTCGGTTTCATCGTGCTCGTCGAGGTAGCGGTTCATAAGCCAATTCGCATGCGCCGCCATGCCGGCCTGCCACAGGTCCATCAGCAGGAAGGCAAGGTCGTACAGGATGTCGGTGGTTGCGAGCGCAGCGTTGAACTCGATGCAGTCGAACAGCGTGGGGCGGTTATCCACAAGGCACAGATTGCGCAGGTGCAGGTCGCCGTGGCAACGCCGGATCTTGCCGGCTCGTGCTCGCGTGTTAAGCAGATCCTGGTGCTGCGCCAGGCCGCCGCGTAACGCGCTACGCAGGGAGGCGGTCGGTTCACTGCCCAACATCGCTGCCATGGCCGTGTCCTGTTCGTTCAACTACAGGATCGCGGCGATGTTCTCGGCGCCAGCTTCGTTGCGGAAGACCTCGGCCTCTGCGTGGAAGGCGGCGATGTTGCGGGCTAGCGCAGTGAGCAAAGGGGCGTCGAGGCGGTTGTGCTGCGCGAGGTTGGAAAACAACGTGTCTTCATCGAAGCGCTGCATCTCAACGACCGCGTCGACCAATTCGCCGCTGCCGTCTAGCGCCAGACGGCCGTCGCCTTCGCGCGTGACGCGGCGCGCCGCCAGATATAGCGTAGGGGCCGTACGCCGATTCAGCACCACTTCCTGCTCGCAAGCCTGTAGTCGCAGCGCGGGTGTGGAAAAATCGGCATACGGAAAATGCACAGCGCGCTTCAGTTTCCACGCCTTGCCGCCGTTCAGAACGATAATGGAAATATGGGTCTGAACGACCCGAACATTATCCGGCCCAGGCGCGCCGAACTCGGGGCCTTGCAGAAAATCAACGATGTCGGTCTGGTCGCCGGCCGGCATGGCAGCTCCTCTGTGGCGCCCGACATGACGCGCCGCTGGCGCGTGCAGGATGTCAGGCGTGTTCGGGCATCACATGCTCGCCCAGGTTCATCATGAGCCGGTTCGCCCAGGCGAAGATGGCTACGGAAAACAGGATATCGCGGATTTCCTCGACGGCCATGCCTTGTGCAACGAGGGCGTGCAGCGAATCGGCGGAGAAGGTTGCGGGGTGCTCCGTGAGGGCAATGGCTGTCTGCACGATCGCGCGCTCTCGAGCCGTAGTGCCGGCAGAGCGCGGGTCGTTAAACAGCTGAACCAGCACATCGTTGCGCTTGGCCAACTGCTCGAAGCGTTGCGCATGCACCGACGTGCAATACACGCAGCCGTTGTAGCGTGATACCGCCGCGGCGGCCAGTTCCCGCTCGTGGCGCGCGCCACCGCCCGGCGCATACATGATGGCGTTGTACACGAGGCTGCGCTGTTGCAGCAGCTCGGGCTCGCGCACCAGCAGCATATAGTAGTCAGACTCACGCGCTGTGGGATGGCTGGTGTCGAGCACCTTGGCCTGTTCCTCGGTGAGGGTGGTGAGGTCTTGAATCGGCAGCCATGATTTCCACCCCAACGTGGCGTTCGTATACCCATTGACGTCGAGCCGTTCGCCCGGCGCCGGAAGATGAGCTGGATGCACGAACGATGTGTTGTCGGGCGCGTCTTCACCCCCGGCCGAGTCGGCGCTGAAGTTCTGCAGCGCGGCCAAGCCGATCATCATGCGCGCCTGGTAGCTGACATACCCCATGATCTGCGCCAGCGCCACGACTTCGGCGGCGCTCCATCCTGCATCGACGAGCTGGAGCAGGGCGGCACGGTCGGCCGCGCCGGGATTCAGCGCGAGGGTCTGAGCGTAGTGCACGAGCGCCGCCAAGGGCGCCGAGCCGCCTGCTTGTGGGTCGTCGAGCGCCGCGAGGTGGGCAGACGAGGCACCGCTCTCGCGCAAGCGACGGCGATATTCCTGTGCCAGTGTGTCGGGGCCCGTGGCTTGGGCGAGCACGGCTGCGGCGAGTAGGCGGTCATGGCGCAGCGCCGGCTCGGTCTCAGGTGAGTCGAAGGCCAGTTCGTGAAAGGCTTGGGTGGCGTCGACAACTTTCGCCCGCGCGTGGCGCAAAGCGTGAACCGGTTCGCCGGGCTGCAAGCCCAGCAGGCGGTCGATAACGTCGGTTGCAGAGGCGTTCGTACTACTCATGTTCTTTGAAATCCGTGTAGAGGAAAGGCGTTGCGGCCGCAGCGCTTAGCCGGCCTGTGTTACCGGAACGTCGGAGATTGCGGTTTCCCGCCATTCGTCTCCGGTGAGTTCCGGGTCAGCATAGGCCTTCAGCGTATCGAAATGGTAGGCCACGTCCTCTTCGAGGAAGAGTGCGCACAGATTGCGCGCCAGGCGGTCGGCGCCGTCACTGATCTGCGGGATGTCGCCGGCCACCGTGCCATGCGACAGGGTAGAGGGGTAGCAAAAGCAGTGCACTCGTTCCAGCCCGGGGAACTCAACACCTGGCTTCGCCTGGAATTCGAATGCGGGCCCAAGATCCGGGGAGTCATGCAACTCGATATCGGCGTCGCCTTCCGCAGGCGAGTAACGCTCGCCCCATATGCGTATGGCATGAGCGAAGCCGGCAAATTCAGGGCGACGTGCAAGGTCGATGCGGAACCCGGTGCTGAACACGACATAGTCAGTGTCGAGCGGGCCTTGGTTGGTGTGCAGGCGCACCGACCCGTCGGCGTTGATCGATGTCGATTCCACCCATGTCGATGTGTGGAAATATGCGTTGGGGTGGCGCGAAACGCGTAGCGTGCTGCCTTGTGGCGGCGGCACCTGCTGATCGTTGATGTAGTGGCGGATTCGCCATTTCCATTCGTCCGGCAGCTTCCAATAGCCGTGCGTCATGCCGGGGCTGACCGAGCCCTTGCTCTTGTTGATACGTGGTATCTCCGTTCGACGGGCCAGCAGGTTGACGCGTGCCGCACCATTCTCGAGTGCTGTGGCCGCGCTGTCCATTGCCGAGGCGCCCACGCCAATCACCACGACTCGTTTGCCCGCGAAGACGGAGTCGTCCCAGTGGTCGGCCGAATGCATCCAGTGCTCGCGGGGCAGGCCTTCCGCCCATTCCGGTGCCCATGGCCCGCCCAGCCCGTCGCGCCCCGTGGCCAGCACGACGCGCCGCGCCAGCATGATCTCTTCTTCCCGAGTATCGAGGTCGCGCACCCGCAATTCGACATGCCCCAAGCCTGTGGGAGTCACGCTTTCCACCCGTTTGCGGCTAAGCACCTGCGCCTGTGTGACCTTGCCGAACCACTGCAGATACTCGGCCCACTGGAGGCGCGGAATTTTGTCGAGCTGCTGCCAGGGTTCGTTGCCGAATTGAGCGGTGAACCATGCGCGAAACGTGAGGCTTGGGATGCCGAGGGCCGGCCCGGTGAGTTCTTTGGGTGATCGTAAGGTTTCCATGCGCGCCGTGGTGGCCCAAGGGCCCTCGAGCCCGGCAGGAGCCTGGTCGAGTATCAGGCTAGAGACGCCCTGGTGGCGCAGCGCGGCGGCCGCGCACAGCCCCGCCATGCCTCCGCCCACAATCACGACGGAATGCAACGCCTGGCCTTCGACTTGAAGTTCGGGCATCCAGGGTTTTGGGGGGAGGTTCAGCAGGCTGAGTTCCTGCTCAAGACGCTGTTCCAGGAGCGTGAGCCCCTGGCCGGAAAGATCAAATGAAGTCATGAATGGGTGTCGCTGCTTATAAGGAAGTATCGGGCGCGTCGTCGGCCGCCAGATAGTCGATCAGTTCGGGAACCGGCGCCTGGCCCAAGCCCGCGCCGCCGGCCGATTGGTAGAGCTCGCGCACCGATTGCGCGACGCCATGCCGGCCGCCTTGCTGTTGGGCCATGGTGCAGTAATAGTCGAGATCCTTGAGGGCGTTGGCCGTCGTGAATCGGAAGCTTGATACGTCGCCGTGCTCGATGAACGGGCGCAGGCGTTCCAGCACAACGCCGCCGCCGCCACTCTTGGCCAGGACTTCGCAGAATACGGCGGGGTCGGTGCCGGTTCGTCGGGCGCAGGCGGCGGCTTCGGCGAGTACGGCCGAGAACCCCAGCGAGACATAGTTGTGCAGCAGTTTCATCTGATGGCCTGCGCCCGCCGGGCCGGCGTGCACAATGTTTTCGGCGTACGCCTGCATGATGGGCAGACACGCCTCGAAGTCTTCTTGCGCGCCGCCAACGATCAAGTTCAGTCGCCCTTCCGCGGCCTCTTTCGGCGTGCGGGTCATGGCGGCGTCAAGGAAACGACCGCCCGCTGCGTGGACCGCTTCCGCGATGCGTACCGTGGAAGATGGAACGGCAGTCGAGCAATCGATGATAGTGGCGCCGGGACGCAGGCCCTTCAGTACGCCGTCTTCGCCAAACAATACAGCTTCCACTTGCGGCGTGCCGGTGACGCACAAGATAACAATATCGGACTGTGCCGCGAGTGTCGCGACACTCGCGCACGTGGCCGCGCCCGCAGCCAACAATGGGCCAAGCGGCTGATTGCCTTCGTGCTCGAGTACGGTGAGCGGGTAGCCGTTACGCAGCAGGCTCGCGGCAATGCCTGAACCCATGAGGCCGGCACCGATCAAGCCAATGGTTTTCTTCTGTTCTGTCATGCAGGTTTCCTGTAAGGCCTGGGGCCAGGCCGCGCCTTTGATTTTATCGGACTCGGGGCGTTGTCGACCTCGCGCCTAGGCCGCGCCGACTCTCAATATGGTGGCAGCGATATAAGCAAAGATTGATGCGTCATATTGCGCTTGACGGCGGCTGACTTACAATCCAGCTCATGTTCGCCCGCCGCAACAATCTCTGGTGCAAGCGCATGGCTGTCTGGCAAGGTTTGCTTTGCCTGACGGTGATCGCATTCCTTTGCCGGGCGATCATTCCAGCAGGGTACATGCCCGAGCAACGGGGTGATGCCGGCCATGTTTTCGCCATGACTCTCTGTCTAGGTGGCGGCGGCACGGCGGTCATGCTTACCGACCTGTCCGGCGACGACGGCGGCCCAGAAGAAAGCCGCGCACAAGCTGAATGCCCATATGGGTTCTGGTCGGGGCAGAAGTCACTGCCTGATCACCCTGCACTAATGCTAGTCGGTATTGCTCATCTCTTAAGTGTTGTACCGACCTTCACGCGTAGCCATGCATTGCCGCCGCTGCCAGCGCTCGGGCCCCCGTTGGGCTCGCGAGCGCCTCCTCTGAACCTCGGTTGATCCGTCTTGTCGCCGGCATGTCGCGCCGGCCGCTTTGCAACGTTATCGACACCGAGGTTTTTTTATGTCTATCAATCGTATGGGTTCCGGCCTGGCCTTGATCATGGCCGGCGCCTTCTTCGCGCCGCCGGCACTTTCGCACGTCAGCGTTGCCCCTAAAGAGGCGCATGTGGGCGCCGCTTACCGCGCTGTATTGCGCGTGCCGCACGGGTGCAAGGGGTCGCCCACCACAGGCATTCGTGTTCGCATTCCGGAGGGCGTCGTCGGCGTAAAGCCGCAGCCCAAGCCGGGCTGGACGCTCGAAACGGTGAAAGGCGACTACGCCCGCTCCTATACGCAACATGGCGCCGAAGTGACTTCCGGCGTTAAAGAGATTGCCTGGAAAGGCGGGCCGCTGCCTGACGAGCACTATGACGAATTTGTGTTTGTCACCTATCTGACCGACAGCCTTACTGCGGGCCGGTCGCTCTATTTCCCCGTTGTGCAGGAATGTGAAGGCGGCGTGGAGCGCTGGATCGATGTGCCCGACGAGAAGGCCGGGCATGGGCATGGGCCCGGGCACGGGCACGGTCACGGGGAGGGCGGGGCGCATTCACATGACCATTCCGACTCGCCCGCGCCCGCTGTGAAACTGTTGCCCGCTCAGTAGGGCCATGCCAGTTTTGCGGTCCCTGTGCACTGCGGGGGTAATGCGGCCAACGAGCTCGAT
>CAZPYF010000011.1:0-13633 GCA_964590015.1 uncultured Burkholderiaceae bacterium | reverse complement strand
GTGCTGGTGCAGGGGCAGCAGCGAGGCCGGCTTCGAGCGCAGTCGGAAGCGCAGTAGTCGATGCCGCATCGGCCGGTGCCTCGGCGCAAGCGAGCACGGCGCGCTCGTGGAGCGCTGCGCTCATCTGGCTCACACGACTGGCGGCCTATGTGGGACTGTTTCTGGGCATCGGTCTAGCAGTATTCACGGGCTGGCAATGTCTGCCAAATCAGCCGCACGAACGCCACGGCGCCAAGCGCCTCCTCTCGGCGGCCGCCCTCGCGACCGTGCTCGGTGTGGGGCTGTTAGGTGTCGATGCATTGGGTGAACCGCTGTCTGCGCTCTTCTCGGCTCAGGCGTGGCGCGTCGGTGCGTTGACCTCAGCGGGAAGTTCAGCCCTGCTGTGTCTCGCCGCTATCGGGTTGGCCGCCGGATCGTTGCGGATGCATCGTTCAGCGGCTCGGCGTGTCACATCCGCCGCTGCACTGATCGTGCTGGCGGTAGCGATGGCCACCAGCGGCCATGCCAGCGCAGCGCCGCCGGCATGGCTGGCGCGCCCGGCAGTGGCCTTGCATGCCATTGCTGTGTGTCTCTGGATCGGTTCATTGTTCCCGCTCAGCCTAGCCTTGCGCGGATCACCGAGCGATGCCGACGATATCGGCGCCGCTACGCTTTCAAGATTCTCGCGAATCATTCCCTGTGTACTGGCGGGGCTCTTTGCCAGTGGCGCCGTATTGATTTATCTCCAGTTCGACACGCCCGGCTCTCTCTGGCGCACGTCTTATGGCTGGGTGCTGATCGCCAAGCTACTGTTGCTGGCCGGGCTATTGGCGCTTGCGGCTTGGAACCGCTACCGGCTTACGACCGGCGTGCTGCGCGCCGAAGCCATGCCCCGGCACACGATGCGCCGCGTTATCAGGGCGGAACTCGTGGTTGCCATAGCGATTCTGGCCGTTGTTGCTTTATGGCGGTTTACACCGCCACCCCGTGCGTCAGGAGTGACCGCTTCAACGGTCGAACACGTCGCCACCCGAATCGAGGCCCGAACCGGGGCCCGAATCGAGGGGGCGTCGGCGATCGCTGCTCTGTCGTGGGTTTCGGCCACCGGCGCAGCAGCCGGTGAGCTGACGGTGGTTCTGACGCGCCGCGACCGATCGCCACTGGAGGCTCAAGAGGTTGATGTAGCGTTTTCAAACGAGGCCGTCGGTATCGAACCCATTGTCTTTCCGGCCGAGCGACGGCCCGACGGGGTCTGGCGGGTTCATGGCTTCGCGCTTCCGCAGCAGGCAAGCTGGCACATTCGTGTGGACGTGCTGGTGTCGGACTTCGAGCGTGTCCGCCTGCAAGGCGTTTCCGATTAGGTTTAGCATTTCTTAACGCAGTAGATTTTTTCAGGAGACTTTTATGTCGACATTCTTCAAATGGGCGGGTTCAACGGCTTGCGCCATGTTCATCGCCACCACTGCGCACGCCCAGGTCACCGTAGACGACGCCTGGGTGAGGGCGACCGTACCGCAGCAGAACGGTACGGGTGCATTCATGAAGCTCACCTCGGAAACCGACGTTGAACTGGTTGAGGCTGATTCACCGGTGGCCAAGCACGTCGAGGTACATGAGATGGTGACCGAAAACCATGTGATGAAGATGCGCCAGGTGCAGAGTGTGGCCTTACCCGCCGGCAAGATGGTTGAACTCAAGCCCGGCAGCTATCACATCATGCTGATTGATCTGCACGCCCAGGTGAAGGAGGGCGAGAAGGTGCCCCTGACCCTAACCTTTATGGGCGCCGACGGCCAGCGCAGCACGCTCGACCTCCAGGCGCCGGTACGCCCGCTGGCTAGTGGCGCCGGTGGCCATCACGGCGGTCACGGCGCTGCAAAGCATTAAGCGGGTACGACCCATCTACAGGAGGACCCATGCCATTCATTCTGAAGGGTGCGGCGCTAGCGTGCGCCGCGCTGTTCCCGCTGCTTGCAGCCGCTCATTCCGGCCACGGCCACGCGGGAAACGACGCTCATTCTGCCCACCATGACCAAGCGGCGGCTCACGGTCACTCGGCCGGCCAGCGGGTCTTTCCCGATCCGGCCGGAGCTGCCCCCCCGCAAGGCGTCACACTACACGACTGCTGGATTCGGGCATTACCCAACCGGCTGCCGGCTGCCGGTTATTTCCGTCTCGAGAACACCGGCGAACACGACGCGGTGCTGATCGGAGCTCAGGCCGAGGGTTTCGACAGTGTGATGCTGCACACACACCAGACAGTGGGCGGGTTGTCGTCAATGGTGCATGTCGACAAAGTGGTGGTGCCGGCTTCCGGCACGTTCGAGTTCGCCCCAGGCGGACATCATCTGATGCTCGAAAAGCCCACCATCGACCTCAAAGTGGGCACGCAACACCCGGTCGTGCTGTGGTTTGAAGGCGAACGGGCGATCTCGGCTGCATGCGACGTAAAGCCGCCTGGCACCTTGAAGTGAGCTGCCGGCGTGCCTCGGCGCGTGGCGGCGCCGACTTACGAGACGTTCTTACGGCCCAGCCGGGGAATCAGATGGATAAAGGCGAGCTCGCTTAGTAGTTCCACGATCGTCTGTGTCACGATGACAGCCGGCAGAATCGGCATGGCGCCGGGTACGGCCAGGGCGAGCGGCAGTATCACAAGCGAGTTTCGCGTGCCGGTACTGAACGCCACGGCCCGGCCGGCCCGCGGCTCCAGACTGAAGAGGCGCCCGGCGAACCAGCCCAGGCCGGGCGCTGCGACCGCAAATGCCACATATAGCGGTATCACCTGAAGAGCGGCATGGCCGGCAGCGTTCAGCTGCGGCATTACGGTGGCCACGATGATGAACAAAACGGCGGCGGTCGCCGGCACGGGCAGGTGGCTGAGCCCGCGCATGTATCGGGCCGCGAGCCGGCTGCGGCGTGCGGCGCTCTGCAGCAAGGCCGCCAGCAGCAGTGGGCCTGCAATCAGCCAGGCAAAAGCTTCCAGGAAAGGACGCCACTGCACAATATCAGCGGCGCTGCCGCCGAGAAAAAGCTGCAGGTAGAGCGGTAATAGCGCCATCTGCACGATGAGCAGGGCCGGTGTGGCCGCCAATAACAGCCGTGCGTCGGCCCGACCCAGGTAGGCGAACGTCACGACATAATCGATGCATGGCGTCAGAAGCACCATCAGTACGCCTAACTGTATAAGCGGGTCTATGGGCAGAAACGGCAGCATGGCCGCCACCAGCAGCGGCACGAACACGAAGTTGCCCAGCAGCAGAGCCGCCAGGAATCGGCCGTGCGTGAGGGCATGTTGAAGCTCGGCCAGTGGCACTTGCAGAAACGTGACAAACAACATTAGCGCCAAAGCCGGATTGATGACGCCTTCCATTGCAATGCCGCCCGGTATCAGCGATGAGACGGCCACCGCTGCCAGAATTGCGCCGAAATAGATGCTGATTTGATGGCGTTCCATGGTGCTACGACTACCGCGTTAGCGTAGACGCTGCACATGAACGGCGGCCTCGCCGCTGTCGCTCGAGACCCAGGCAGTGGCGTCGTCGACGTTGACGTTCAGCGACATCTTACGCTCCGCGATGTCGGCCAATGCCGCACTGCCTTCGATATCCAGTGTATATACGCTCAGGTTCGACGCGCGAGCGACTCGGTCGGCAACGCCTTGCCACCATAGGGCCGCATTGCGCCCGTAGGCCATCACCACCACGTGTTCCGATCTGCCGCACGCCTTCAGGATACGGCGATCGTCGGGCAGGCCGGTTTCCACCCATAGTTCAATGGTACCGGTAAGATCTTTGCGCCACAGGTCGGGCTCATCGGCCTCCGAGAGGCCGCGCGTGAAGCTCAATGTCTCTTCAGCGTCGGCGAACAGGGCAAAGGATAGCAAGCGCACCATCATGCGCTCGTCGGTTTCTGAAGGATGCCTGGCCAGGGTGACACTGTGCGTGGCGTAATAGTTGCGATCGTTGTCTGCGATATGCAGGTCGGCTTTGTATACGGTTGCGCGCAGGGCCATGGAATCGTGAGCTGCCAAAAGCCTCGAGTGTAGCCGGTGTGTGATGTGAGCGGCCCTGCGCGAGCGATCGGTTCAGAGCGGTAATGCGTTTACCGTGTCGGCTACCAGGCGGGCGAAGTCAGGGTCGTTGATATGCATCGGTACCTTCAGAAGCCGGCGTTGCGGCGTGGGCTCGAATTCGCGTTCAATCGCCTCGAACAAGGCAGCGTTGGCTTGCGGGTCGTGGAAGGCTTGCCCCGGGGCATCGAGCGCTGAAAGACCCTTTAGCGGCAATAGAAGATGCACCGGGCCGTTGGAGCGGTTCAGTTGTTGCGCGATGCGCAGGCCCGCCCGCTCGAGTTCTTGAGCGGTACTGCGCATTAATGTGACGTGCGCATTGTGTACGTGGAAGAGCCGCCCGGCATGCTGGGGCGGAATGGTCGATTTCGGGCCCCAATTGATCATGTCGAGTGCGCCTACCGAGCCGACCCATGGCAAGCCCAGATCGGCAGCGGCCGCCAGACGATCAGGGCCGGCATCGCATACGCCTCCGGCAAGATGTTGCCCCACTTCGGTGGTGGTGATGTCGACCACCGCAGCAAGCATTCCGCCCCGGGCCAGTGCTTCAAGTGTGCGGCCGCCCGAGCCATTGGCATGGAAAATCTGGCAATCGAACTGTGCCGACAAATGAGTCGCCACAGCTTGGACACACGGTGTTGTCACCCCGAACATCGTCAGGCCGAGGGCAGGGCGCTCGTCGGGCGGCGCAGCCGGAGCGGGGTGCAACACCATGCCTGCTATTGCATGAGCGGCATTGGCCAGAATGCGCCGTGACAAACGATTGAGGCCGGCCAGGTCGGTAACCGGGTTAACGACCATGATGTCGTAAACATCAACGAATGAGGTCGTGTGCCCCGACGCCATGGTCGTCACCAGAACCTTAGGCATGCCGTACGGCAGTTCGTGTAATGCCGGCGCGATCATCGAGGTGCCGCCCGAACCGCCGATGCCGATCATGCCCAGAATTTGCCCGGCGGCATGGCGTTCTGCCACCAGCCGGCGCAATGCTTCGCCCATGGCAATGACGCATTGCCCGCGATCGGCGCTGCCCAGTACCTGGCCGGCGCCCTGGGGGTGACAAGAGGCCACTTCATCGGCCGAGATATCGGCGCCCTGGCTGCCGCCCCGCGTGCCGATATCCACAGTTCGCACCAGTACACCGGCCTGGCGTATCAGACGCGCCAGATACAGCAGTTCTTCAGCCTTGGTGTCGAATGTACCCACCACCCAGAGGCGGGCTGCGGCGCTCATCCGCGTGCTCCGAAGCGTTGGCTGACGCACTCAAAGAAAATGCGAAAGGTGTCGGCCACCCGTTCACAGGCTTCGGCTTCTTGCTCGGGCGGCACATCAAACGTGGCCCACCACTGCCCAAAGCACTGGCCCGTTTCGGTAACCGGCAACAAATGCATCTGTGCGACGTAGTTGCGCCAGTCGGCATCGATGTGCAGGATCTCGTAGGTGCAGCGATGCTCGAGGTCGGAAAGCTCAAGCAGCCGCTCTCTCAGAAAGCCGCCGCCGTCGCGCACGGTGAAATGTCGCACGCAGCCGATGCGGTCGGCGGGCCAGTCGTCTTCGATATACGAATTCTCGAAGAAGGGATGATAGTTACCCAGGTCGCCGAAATCACGCAACATGCTCCATGCCTGTTCCAGCGTGGCGTCCATCACGGCGCTTACATACACTCGGGCCATGTCGAATCTCCTTCGCTTAGCGGGAAAGCGCCTTGTAGCGGCGCACATGTTCGGTGATGGCGACTTCCACCGGCAATCGCTCCATACTGCTGGCGCCGTAGAAGCCATTGCAGTGTTCGCTGTGCTTCAGTACGTATTCCACGTCTTCCGGCAGTGAAATGGGGCCGCCGTGCGCAATGATGATGATGTCTTTGCGTATGCGCCGGGCCGCTTCCGCCCATTCGTCTATGAGCTTCACCGATTCGTCGAGCGTCTTTGAAGACGTGGCGCCGATGCTGCCGCCCACCGTCACGCCCATGTGCGGCACGATGAAGTCGGCACCCGCCTTGGCCATTTCCACCGCCTCGTCGGCACTGAAAACATAGGGGGTTGTGAGCAGATCAAGCTCATGCGCCTGGCGGATCATGTCGACTTCCGACGAGAAATTGATACCCGTCTCTTCCAGGCTCTGACGGAAGGTGCCGTCGATGATTCCTACCGTGGGGAAATTCTGCACGCCGGCGAAACCCATCTCTTTCAACTTCTTCAGGAAGACGGGCATGATGATGAAGGGGTCGGTGCCGTTCACACCGGCCAGTACCGGGGTGCGCTTGCATACAGGCAGCACTTCGCCCGCCATTTCAAGCACGATTTCATTGGCGTTGCCATAAGCCAGCAGGCCTGCTGACGACGCTCGGCCGGCCATGCGGTAACGCCCCGAGTTGTAGATCACGATCAGGTCGATGCCGGCGGCCTCTTCGCATTTCGCGGAAATTCCCGTACCCGCGCCGCCACCGATGATGGGCTCGCCTCGCGCCACCATATCGTGGAATTTCTGCATCAATGTCTGGCGATCATGCCTGGCCATAAAGGACTCCGTTAAGTTTCATTTGTGTCATGATTCGGTACATGGAACAGCCAGATCTCCTGACTGAAACGCACGTTTTGGGTGATGATACGCACGTTCTTACCGTGCGCGCCGAGCAATGCGAAGCGTTGGCCGCGCGGCAGATCGCGCATGTGGCGGTGGTGGATGCCGCCGCCCCGTATACGATCGTGCGCACGCATCTGAGTGGTGCATTCATGCAGGTATGCCTGGGCGGCGAGGGCCGTACGCTGCTCGACGGCCGCTGGCACACGCACAGAGTGGGCTACGCCAGCTTTGCGCCGGCACATGTGCTGCATGCCTTTCATTGTGTGCCCGACACCCGCTGGCAGCTGTGCTGGGTGCGGTTCATGCCCGGTTCGCCGCGTTCGTTGGCCGGCGCCATGGCGCCTGCGCTCACGCGTTTTGACGGCCGGCCTCTCGAGCACGCCGTGCGTGGGCTGTACCACGAGATGTCGCAAGAGGCTGACCCCGGTTCGCGAGCCATCTGGGTCGACATCATCGAACGTTACGTGAGCCGTATGGTCGACCCGTGGCAGCGTGAACCGCGCCTTAATGGCATGTGGAATGCCGTGCTGGCCGATCTGGGCCGCCCTTGGACCCTCGGCGAGCTGGCGTTGTTGGCCAATATCAGCCCCGAGCATCTGCGCAGGCTCTGCTGGAAGAACTTCGGCCGCAGCCCGGGTAAACAGCTCATTAACATGCGTATCGCCCAAGCGGCTCATGAGCTGGTAACCACGCAACGCAAGATCGAATCGATTGCGCGTGATGTGGGCTATGCGAACCCGTTCACGTTTTCGAACACGTTCAAGCGTTTGACGGGCTTCCGGCCTTCCGAGTATCGCTCGCGCCCCCGGCTCTGAAGCCGGAGAGGCGCGGTGTGCGGGGCAGCGCAACATGCCAGTCTGATGCCTCGCTTACTTCTTCACGAGGTAGCAGGTGCTGGCCGACAGCGGCTGGAACGCTTTCTCTGCAGGGATCGTCTTTACGAGCTTGTAGTAATCCCACGGTCCTTTCGACTCGGCCGGCGACTTCACTTCCCACAGGTACATGTCATGCACCATGCGGCCGTCTTCGCGGATCGTGCCGTTTTGGGCGAAGAAGTCATTGATGGGTGTGGAGCGCATTTTCTTCGATACGGCATCGGCATCGTCGGTGCCGGCGGCTTCAACGGCCCTCAGATAGTGCATGGTCGACGAGTAATCGCCTGCGTGCGCCATATTGGGCATGTGGCCCACGCGCTCGTTGAAGCGTTTGGCAAATTCACGCGAACCGTCGTTCATGTCCCAGTACCAGGCGTTGGTGAGCAGCAGCCCTTGTGCGGCTTCCAGGCCCAGCGCGTGGACATCGTTGATCCACAGCAGCAGGGCAGCCAGTTTTTGTTTGCCGGTAATGCCGAACTCGTGGGCCGCCTTGATGGCATTGATGGTGTCTTGCCCTGTGGACGCCAGGCCGACGATCTTGGCGCCGGAGGTTTGGGCCTGCAGCACGTATGAGGAGTAGTCGGTCGTGCCCAGCGGGTGGCGGGCGGAGCCCAGCACCTTACCGTTGGAATCGCGTACCACCTGGGCGACTTGTTCTTCCAGGCCGATTCCAAAGGCAAAATCCACCGTCAGGAAGAACCAGGTGTCTCCACCCGGCTGCTCGGCTACAGTGCGGCCGGTGCCGTGAGCCAGCGAGTAGGCATCATAGGTGTAGTGGATGGTGTAAGGCGAGCAGCGGTCGTTCGTGAGCCCCATGTTCGAGGGGTTGTTCACGATGATGTTGCGTTTCTTTTCTTTGGCAAGGTCGGCCACCGCAAGCGCTACGGCCGAATTTGCGAGGTCGGTGATCATGTCGACGCCGCCCCGGTCGAACCACTCGCGGGCACGACCTGCACCGACGTCGGGTTTGTTCAAATGATCGGCAAAAACCACTTCGATCGGCTTGCCAAACATGGTGCCGCCGTAGTCTTCAACCGCCATTTTCACGGCTTCGACAGCGCCCTTACCCGAGATGTCTGCGTAAACGCCCGAGATGTCGGTGAGTACACCGATGCGCAAGGCGTCGTCGGAAAGTTGCTGTGAATGTGCGAGCGTGGTGCCGGCGGCGAGCGCAGCGGAAACAGCTGCGTATTTCCAGAACTGGGTCTGCATGGTTGTCTCCTGAATGTGCAGTGTGCGGAGTGTCCGACTGCCACCTTGTGTCCCCAAGGTATGAGCTCATGGTAGAGAGCCCCCTATCAGGCGTCCATGCTTTCAAGACACCAGAACCTATCTGAAATCCACAAATATAAAATGGGCATCCGCCGTTTAAGTGGCGGATGCCCATTCGACTTCGTGCAGTACGCTTTAGCCCATCTGTGTAATCTTGGGGCCCTTCGCCACGACGGCCTCCTTGGTCTCGAGCATGGGGGCTTCGAGCTCGCGCAGGTCATATTTGCCCTTGACCACCTCGGGGAAGAGCTCGTCTTCCTCTTCCGTGATGTGGTGATTGGTGTACTCGCCCAATACGGTGAACTTGGCGTCGTACAGTTCGTCTTCCGGGCTCATTTGCATAAGCTGGGCAATGAGCTCCTTGGCGCTAGCGTGCTCGACAACCGCCTCATTCAGAAGGTCGCCGAATTTCTCGGGATCGGCGTCACGCAGGAAGGGGTAGAAATGTTTCTCCTCGATCTCGGCATGCGCGGTCAAGTCCGTACAGGCTTCCATCACCATTTCTTGTTTCTTCGAGCTGTCTTCTTCCGATTCGAACGCCTTGAAGATCTTCTGAACCTTGCGGTGGTCGTCGATGAGCATACCCATTACGCCCTTTTGTGCCGCGGTGAGGTGGGACTTATTCATGGCCATGTGTGCACTCCTTTTGTTGTGTCTGAAAGTCTGTGCAATGCCATAGCACGGCCCGTGCCCGACGGGAAAAGCAGCGCGCCGGCACGCCCCTGGGGGCGGCCATCATGCGCGCTGCCAATATCAGTACAGTGCGTAGCCCCGGGGGCAGCGTGTATTGAGGGCGTTTTGAATCACTGTTTCGTCGACATGATTCGTGAGGCCATCGAGCTTGCCGTCTACAAAGAAGTCATAGTCGCTTGAGTACCCCCATTCTCCGGCAATCTTGCGCCAGTGTTCCAGATCTTTCGCGTCGACCATGCCGTCTTTGTTGCCGTCGCCGGGGCAGTAAGGCTGTGCCGCCAGCATGCTCTCGAGCTTGTCGTGAAGGTTCTGGTAAACCGCTAGCACCTCGGGCGTGGGCAGCGCGAGCAAGTTGCGGTTTGGAGTGTCGAGCAGCGGTTCTGGGGCAGACTGATCTACTTCGTAGAGTTCGTCGACCACTTCGGTGCGATAGTCGTTGAGGGCCGGGTCGAAATCAAGTGTGACGTTGCGAACCAGTTTGAAGCGCTCGTCACGTATGGCCATAGTGGGGTCGGGGAGGATGTGTAGCGGGTCGTCGCCGGCGATGTGACGGGCCCGATTCACTTCTGCGCAGCTGGTGTATCCGGCAGCGCCTTCACCCCACCATGTGCCGTGATTGTCTTTACACACACTTTCGGATGGTGCGCTTTGAGTGCAGCTGGTGCTGATAACGCAGGGCCCGTTCCGGGCGCCATGTGCCTGAAGGTTGCTGCCACCAATCGTGAAATTGATGCTGCGAAGGCTGGTTTGTTCGGGGTTGGTGAGATAAGGCAGGATAGCGACGGAATCCAGCGTGCGGGGAACTTCCTGATGCACGTCCAAGCCGGCGACTTCGCCGAACATCTGAAACAGATCTACCGCGTTCACCATGTGATTCACTTCACGCCCGGGCTCTTGTACCTGTGGCCCTGCGACGATCAGGGGATCCCATACGCCCGTCTGATAGGCGGTTCCTTTGGCCTGCTGCCCGACGAACGGACGTTTCACTGCGGTGCCTAGGGTGCCGTTGTCGCCGATGATGGCGATAATCGTATTCGAGGCTTTAGGGTCGTACATCAGTCGGCCGTCGCTGTCGCGCGTCGCCAGGCCGACCTCCACCAGAAGACGGCCGAATTCCGCATCCATGGCTTCTGTCATCTGGTCTTGGATCAGACGGCTGGCTTCCGGTGCGGTGCAACTCCAGCCGTCTGAGGTGGGCCCGCCATGCACAGAAAGCAGGTCGCCGGGCGGCTGCTGCCAAGGCGTATGAACCGCCGTATAGCTTACGGTGGCCATCCAAGGCGTGTCAGCAGGCCTCGCCTTGATCCACTCTATGGCTGCATCGGTTTCAAGGCGTGTCCGGTAGACGCGTGCCCGTGGGTCGTTGAGGGCCACCTCTTCGACGTGTTCCCCGTCGATGATCACTAAAGGCGAGACGTAGTATCCGTTAAGGCGATTGAAATTCAACGACGAGGGGGGTGTGCCGCATATCTCGTCTGGAACAAAGATGCCTCCCGAGGCCACACACTGCAGCCCTGCCGCGTCCTCTGTGAGAGACGTGCGTTGCAGCACGGTGCAGCTGTGATCGCTTTGATAACACGCGCCCGTCTCGGCCCCGCCGGCATGCTGGCCGGGTACGAACCCGCAAGAGTACTGACCCTCGCTACCGACACCCCCGGCGGTGGAATCCACCGACCCTGGCAGCCCGCCTACCCAGCCATAGAAGTGATCCCAGCCTAGCGCGCTGGGAAGGGCATTCCCCGCCTGGTTGTTCTCGGGCCCGCCCAGATGGAATTTTCCAAAGAGGCCGCTCTCGTAGCCCGCTTGCTTGAGCAACTTCGGTACGGTGGCGTCGAAAGGAGAAATGTGAGAGTTGGCGAGATCGCTCGGCCCCAATGCTTGATAGATATTGGTGCGTATGGGGTAGCGGCCCACAAAGAAGGCAGCCCGGCTGGGCGAGCATTCCGGCATGGTCCAGGTATTGCGAAACCGTATGCCGGCATCGGCCACCGCGTCAATGTTTGGCATGCTGGGCGGCGTGGCCCCTCCGTAACCAAATGAGGCCATCTGGTCGATGCCTACGTCGTCCATGATGACGAAGAGGATGTTGGCCGGCTGAGCGGGGTCTTGGTGCGAGGCCACGTTGCTGTCGCTGCTGCAAGCTGTCAGACCCAAGGCGGCCAAGCTTGCCGTGAGTATGGCGGGGAGCATCTTGTGCATGGTTTGTCTCCGCGAGAATGGCCTCGCTTATCCATGTACGACGGCTCGCCGCACGGCTGAAGATAAGGTCTGTTGCCTCGGCCGGCTTTCAGTGAGTATCCTGTTATTACAGGTGTAAAAGATAGATAGCCGAAAAAAGCTTGCGTTGCAAGCGTTCAACAGCTTATTGGCCGCGCTGGGGGGTAGGCATGCCGACTGCCTTTATCGGCGCACCGGCATGCTCGACAAGACGTTTATTCCCCGCTAGAAAGCAGGCCGTAGAGCTCCGGGCGGCGGTCACGCCACCATGGGAATTTCTTGCGCTGCGCCGACACGTCAGCAAGGTCGATTTGCTGCACAATCAGCTCAGCGTGTTCGGTGCCGGCCTCTTGTTGAATAGTGCCGCGAGGGTCAACGATCATGCTGCGGCCAAGATGGCGCCGCACGCCTTCCGTGCCCACCTTGTTTGACGCCACCACGAACACGCCGTTCTCTAGGGCACGACCCCGCATGGCCAACGGCCACATTGCGTTGCGGTGTTCAGGGTCGCTGTACACCGAGTAGGCGATGGGCATGAAGATGATTTCCGCGCCGCGCATAGCCAATACCCGTGACGGCTCGGGGTAGAGGCGATCGTTGCAAATCTGGATGCCGATTTTTACTCCGTCGACATCAAAGACCGGCAGATCGTTGCCGGGAGTGAAATAGAACTTTTCGTAGCTGCCCGTGCCGCCTTCCTTCTCGTTGGGGAAATAGGCCGGGATATGGGTCTTGCGATACACGCCCACGATCTCACCGTTCCGGTTGCAAACCATTGCCGAGTTGTACATGCCGGTGTCGGCCCGTTCGCCGAAGGGCAGAATAATCGCGATGCTGTGTTTCCTGGCGGCTTCGCGAATGGCGGCCAGTATCTCGCTATCTCGGCGTACAAAGAAGTGGTCGTTCTTTTCGATCAGGCGATTCGGAAAGAACGGGGAAAGGAATAGCTCGCAGAAGGTCATGATGTCGACGTTCTGCGCGGCTGCTTTTTCGATCATGGAAACGGCAACCGGAACCATGGTGGCCATGTCTTCCGACTCCACCGGGCCTGTCTGTGCCGCCGCGACCGTTAATAGTCTATTCACCACATCTTTCTCCTCATACGAATGAATCGCGCTCGGCTTCCCAATATCCCGGTGTCGTTGAATTGCGCCGTTTACAGCATCACTTCAATCAGCGTGGGGCCCGGCGTACCGTTGGCGCGTTCGAGTGCCTGCGCGTATTCGGCTGCGTCGTGTACGCGCACTGCCGGCACGCCGTGGCCTTCGGCAATGCGCCGCCAATCTGGTTCCGGTCGGTCGAGGTTCAGCAGGTCATGCGCTGAAGCGCCGGCTTGGCCCGCCTTCATTTTTTCCCATTCGCCTTTGAGAATGGCGTAGGTACGATTGGCATAGATCACCACCGTAATGTTGCATTGCTCGCGGGCCATCGACCACAACGCCTGCTCGGTATAGAACGCACTGCCATCGCCCACCAGAGCGATGACACGCCGGTCGGGGCATGCGATCGATGCACCGAGCGCTACGGGAAGTCCGTAACCGATCGACCCGCCCATGTTGTTGATCCAGTCGTGTCTGGCGCTGGCGGCGCACTCGTCGTACGACTGCAGGCGCCCCGTTGTCACGGCTTCGTCGACCACGATGGCGTGTTCCGGCAGCGTGCTGGCCAGCGCCCGGGCAACGGTATCGTGGGTGAGCGCACCCGCTGGCCGTGCCATATGGGTCATGGGTTGGAATGGCGTGTCGTCCGGCGTGACACCGGTGAGCTGAGCGAGGACACGCAACACATCGAGCGGGTCCGCGCCCGGAGGCACCAGTTGGTGGGTGTCGCAACCGTCGGGCACCAGCATGCTGGGCTTGTCGGGGTAAGCGAAGAACGCCACAGGAGGCGGTGCGCCCACGCACACCAGGCTCTGAACGTTATCCATAAACGCCATGGCCTG